>JABMPJ010000097.1 GCA_013203785.1 Lentisphaerota bacterium
TAGCCTTGGAGGGACGCGCTTTGTCGCGTCCGGAGACCGAAATAGGCCGACGGAAAAGACCATGGCGAGCCACACGACTCACGTCCAACCGCTGCGACCTGTAGGCGAGCTCACAGTCAGCGGCATCTCCTTGGCATTGTTGCCCCCCCCGGAAGTGCCGGGAGCGGTGCCAAGAGCGATCAGTGCATGTCCACGTCACAAGATCCAATACCGCCACAGTAGAAACTGAAGCGGACGTTGGGATGCAACCCGAGCAGGGACATCGGAACGGCCGAGTCTACGAGCTTGTTACCGATCATGTAGGTGCTGAGGCGCAGACCGAAGGCGTTGTCATGATGCCCCGGATGCCAGATGGAAACGCACTCGGCTTTAAACGTCTCCGCCGGCCCCACCGTGAACGCCTCGTTCGGCACCATGTAGACGCGGCCACCGCCGCTGGTCCGAGCGTTCTGGGCCAGGGTCAGGGGATGCAGATCGACCTTGCGGGCCCCCAGTTTTAGATACTCCTCCGGCGGCGGCGGCGCGTCGAGGAACGCACCTTCGCGCCTAACCGGATCGTTGAAGGCCCAGTGCTTGGTCTCGCCCTGCCCCCCTTGCGATCACGCAGCGCAGATCATCGTAGGAGCGGCTGTACGCCGCAAGATTGTCATGCCGGGGAAAATGCAGATTCGCTTCCGGCATGGCCAGCTCCGGTCGAATCCGATCAAAACAGAGGGCGCGATCAGCTTTCTCGAATGAGAGCGGGAAATCGATCGGGGCCGCCTGCCCATCCAGGCACCACTCGTCCATGCCCCAGAAGTGCGCATGCCGTAGGTCCACGCCAAATTCATTGACCAATCGAGCCACTAAGGGCAGCTGCTCGGTCGGACCAATTGGCCCGCAGATACCCGCCGGACGCTCCACCGTGGCCTCACGCCACGCCTCCAGATATTCCAGCGCCTCAGCCAGATACATCTCCTCCAGCGTATCGTAGAACGTGACAGAGAACCCCGGGCGCGACAGCGCGAGCAGATCCTCCGGCTGCAGGTTCGCCGCCGCCTCCAGAATGTCCGGGTCCAACGTCGTGTAGTCCCACCAATCCGCCGAAATCTTGCTCAGTGCTCGTGACATGGCTCCCCTTTTCTAATGGTTATATCCAATCAATATACAACCCATTTGACACTTGTCAATAGGTCATAACCAATAATACCATCATCGGCGATGAGCATATCCCAGTACAACCAGGTTGCTGACCGGCTTCGACAGGACATTCTGGCCGGTCGACACGCCTCTGGCGTGCGCCTCCCCACCGAACGCGACCTCTGCACGGGCTACGACGTCTCACGCATTACGATCCGACAGGCCCTCTCCCTGCTGGAGGATGAACAGCTGATAATCCGGCGCCAAGGCAGCGGGACCTATGTGCGCCAGAATCCGACCCGCCGCATCCCTCTGATGATCGACTACACCGGCAGTGTCCGCGAGCACGCCCCCACCCTCTCCCGCGAACTGCTGGCCACACGCACAGTCAAGGCTCCGGAATGGATCGCTGATGAGCTGCGCGTCTCGCAGAATTCAGAGCTCCTCTATGCCGAGCGAATCGACCGCCTCAGTGCAACGGCGGTCGCCTGGGACGAGGTCTATATCAGGCGCGACTATGCAAACAACCTCACCGCCGACGAGCTTGCCCGTGTCGACTTCATCGAAGCGTGGTGCGAGGCTCAGCAGTTCTGCCCCCTCACCTGTCGTCAACGCGTCAACGCAGTGACGGTTACGCCCATTGACGCACAGCGGTTTGGCCTGCCCGTGGGCACCCCCTTACTGAAGGCCGTTGACATCTACGACGTTGCACAGGCGAAGCCTGTCGGGCTCTTCGTGAGCCACTACCACCCAGAATACATCACCATCACCTCGCGGTTTAACTATGTGAGGGATTAAGGAGAATCCATGACCAAACGTGCATTTGCCATAGCCGCCCATCCTGACGACGTTGAATTCACAATGGCGGGCACCCTGATGCTGCTTAAGGAGGCAGGCTACGAGATCCACCTCATGCACATCGCCAACGGCTCGTGCGGTTCACTCGAGCACCCGCCGCAGGACATCGCGCGCATTCGGACGGCCGAGGGCCAAGCTGCCGCCGCGTTGATCGGGGCCATTCACCATCTTCCGTTGGTCAATGACATCGACATCATGTATGACAAGCCGCTCCTGGCCAGGGTCGCTGCCGTCATGCGCGAGGTGGCACCGGAGATTTTGCTGACGCAGGCACCGCAAGACTACATGGAGGATCACATGATCGTCTCACGCCTCGCCGTCACCGCCGCGTTCTGCCGCGGCATGCCCAACTACCCGACGGATCCAGCTCGTGATCCCGTCGCGCAGCCGGTCACGATCTACCACGCCCAACCGCACGGTAACCGCGACCCACTGGGCCAACTCGTCATCCCGTCGCATAGTGTCGACATCTCAAGCGTGATCGACCGCAAACGCGAGATGCTCGCATGCCATCAGAGCCAGAAGCTCTGGCTCGACCAGACTCAGGGCATGGATTCCTATCTCAACACCATGTGCGATTTCGCCGCCGAAGTCGGCACCCTCACCGGCCCCTTCGACTACGCCGAAGGGTTTCGCCGCCACATGCACTACGGCCTGTGCGCTGAATCGGCCGACCCGCTCACCGCCGCGCTCGGAAGCAGACTCACCCAAATCGGCATGATGTAAATGTTAGTTGTTCTGTAGATTGGAGCCTCCTATGAGTGTGTCATCACTGTCTCGCCCGCCGGTGCTTGGTTTTATCCCCGCGAGTCGGGGATTCTTTGATGCGACGCTGGCGCTGCGTATGCGCGAGCAGGCCATCGAGGCGTTTGAGGCGATGGGGGTGGAGCTGGTGTACCCGAGTCTGGAGCAGACGCGGAATGGCTGTGTGGAGAGTCGGGCGGAGACGGAACTGGTGGGAGCCCTGTTTCGGGAGCGTGGGGTGGATGGAATCGTCGTGGGGGCGATGAATTTCGGCGATGAGCAGGGGGTGGCGCTGACGGTGAAGGCGGCGGATTTGGGGGTGCCGGTTCTTATTTTTGGCTGTCAGGAGGAGCAGGCGCTGCGGCCAGGGATGAAGCGGCGCGATTCGTTTTGTGGGCTGCTGAGTATCGGCGAGGCGCTGCGGCAGATCGGGGTGGCGTATAGTGTGGGGCGGCGGCCGGTGGGCTACCCGACCGATGCGGCGATGCGGCGGGATTTCGCGTGGTTCACGGCGGTGTGCCGGGTGGTGGCGACGCTGCGGCGGGCGCGGTACGGGCAGGTGGGGGCGCGGCCGGAAGCGTTTTGGACCTGCCGGTATGATGAGCGGGCGCTACAGCGCCTGGGACCGACGACGGTGACGCTGGATCTCTCGGAGCTGATAGGGGCGGCGGAGCGGCTGGCGGAAGATGAGGTGGCGGAGGAGGTGGCGGCCGCGCCGATGGCAGCGTACGCGACGCCGGGGGCGACGCCGCATGAGGCGCTGGACAAGATGGCGCGGATGGATGTGGCGCTGCGCCGCTGGATCGAGGCGAACGGGTTGGATGCGGTGGCGATCCAGTGCTGGACGAGTATCCAGCAAAATTTCGGGATCTGTGCCTGCGCGGTAATGAGCCGGCTGACGGATGAGGGGACGCCGGCCGCATGTGAGGCCGATATCCTGGGGACGCTTTCGATGCACGCGGCGCAGCTGGCGAGCGGTAATCCGGCGGCGCTGGCGGACTGGAATAATCTGCATAATGACGACGATGATCTGGTGAATTTGTGGCACTGCGGGGTCTTCCCGAAAAGCTACGCGCGCGAGACGCCACAGATGAATTACCATGACATCCTGGTGGGCGCAGGGGCGGTGGAGGAGGAGTCGGCCTACGGAATCGTGGAGATGGAGATGGCGGCAATGCCGGTGACGCTGACGCGCGTGACACAGGACGTGGATGGGACGTGGCGGGTGCTGGTAGTGGAGGCCGCGACGGAGGTGAATGAAGCGAAGACGACGGGCAGCTTTGGCTGGTGTCGGATCGCAGGGCTACAGTCGCTGTATCGGGATGTGCTGCTGCGGCGGTACCCGCATCATGTAGCGTTTACACGCGGGCATGTGGGTGATGTGCTGGAGGAGGCGTACGGTCGCTATCTGGGCATGGCCGTGGATCGCCACGGCTGAGCCGGGCAGGATGATGTTGACGCACCAGAGGGCGCTAAAGCCGCACACATTCCCTTCGGATGATAGTGCGGACCAGCGTTCCAGTGCCCGCTGAAGCCCTCTTCCTCGATCAAGGTCGTATCCTGACCGATGTTGGCCCAATTGGACCAATAGAACTGTTCGGCCATGCCACCGCGGAAGCCGTTGAATTGCCTGTCTACCCGGCAGAGCATCTGACAGACGAAGCGCCAATGCTCGATGGCGCGACGACGGTAGTAATCGTTACCGGTCCAACGGGTCAGATCAAACAGTTCACGCGTCACCATGACTTCAAAGATGTGCGGATGATTGTTGGAGACCGAAGCGAAATCGCCGCCCTTGGAACGCATGCCGTACACGCCGACGAGTGAACGTGGGTGCATGCGAACATTATAACACTTGCGAAACGAGAGCATCCGGTCCGCCGAATGCGAACACGTCGTATGGACGGTCCGGCCTGCCGGGTATCGGCGTAGTAAAGGGCTCCTCGCAGGCCGGGATGGAAACGCGCGCGTACGCATTCTCACCATCGCACCCCAGGCCTATAGACACTTGAGGCTCCCAGTCTTCGCTCTCGCACCGCGCGTCGTACTCGACGTGTGGTGCCGGGGCCAATGCAAAGCAGTGGCCGTCCTGGTGAGCGTAAAGCAGCGGATAGCTTGTTCAGTCTGCCGCGAAACCCCACCCACTTGAAGCCATACGCCGCGGCACCTTCACGGTCGGGTCGTAACGAGGGTACTTGCCTTCGCGTGCCCCCATGCCGATGCGGCGATTCTCTCCGTAGAGAAACCCCGGCACCAGAAACCAGGGCGACCGAAACGGCACCGGCAGATCGACGTGGAGGCGCGCGACACCGTGAAACATATGTGATCCCTGGTTCACGATCTGCCAGTCGACCCTTTCGACCGCATCCCACTCGGCATCGCGTGTACGCGCAACGCTGAACCCCAGCGACTCATCCGTAACAACATGATCCTTACAAAGCTCCATCGTGCCCTTTCAAATGAGCTCCTGCGTCTGTTCCATCGCGCAACAAGGCGGGCTACTTAGTCGATCTGAACCGGTGATATGGTCGATGAGGCTCGCGGTCAGGGCGCGGACCATTTTCGTGTCCACGTCTTGAGCAATGCTCAATCCCGCGCCCACTTGACTCACGATTCCTGTGGCGTCCGGCGCGCCTGGTGCTCCACTGCCAATATGGACCGTGTCCATGCGAATGGGTACGGTGTTGACACTCCAATTGGTCGGATTCCACCAGCTCTGGTCCGCGATACGAAGGAGCGAATCCGGCCGCAGGGACACGGGGCGAAAAAAACGTTCAAGGGGGAGCCAACACTTGCAAAACAATGGCAAGTGGATCATATTCCTGACCGCGATACAGCATCGGCAATTGCAACGAATAAGTTAAATACGAGGACATACAATGGATGAGCTGCTCCAATGCTTCGGGACGGATGAATACAACGCGCGACTTGAACGCATACGTGCATTCTGGAGCGGAAATGAGCGCTTCATGGTATCGGTCAATGCGTCAGCGCACCCATACCGCCAGATCTTTGATCCAGCCATAATACTGGAGAAGGCTGGGCTCAACCTCGAGGCGCAGGCCAGCCTACCCGGAGTCAACATGCCCGCGTTCTTCGCTGATTTTGGCACCGTCAGTACGGCCAAATACTGGGGAGGGGCGCCTCGTTTTGACTCCACCGGAGGCAACATTTTTCTGGATCCCGTAGCTGACAGTGCCAGCGAAGCCCTCGCGATAACGCCCCTGCCTATCGGCCATCCTGACATGGACGCTGATCGTGCCGTTCAGCTCTACAAGGCTATGTGCAAGAACTTGAATACGCAATCACTGTGGCTTCGCATGCCCGATTTTCAGGGCCCACTGAACACCGCTGCCATGGTGGTGAGACAAGAAGAATTCCTGGTTGAGATGTATACCAACCCGGATGGAGTCCATGAGCTCCTTGCGAAGATCACAGACCTGCTGGTCCAGTATGCTCGCTATTGTCACGATAACACACAAAAGAGAGTGTGCGGATTCGTATGGCCCTATACGTTCTTTCCCTGCGACCTCGGCCTCGCGCTGACAGAGGACATGATGCCTCTACTTTCACCGGAGCTGTATCAACAGTTTGGCATTCCCTGCATTGAAAAGCTTTCGCGTGAATTTGGCGGCCTGCAAATACACTGCTGCGGCGATTGGGGAAGACATGCCCCGGCGCTACAGCAGTGCCGTGCCAATATCATGGCGATGGAATTCCATTACCCCTTCACAAGAATGAACGAGATCGAATGCCTAGCCCCGCACACGGTGCTCATCCCCTACATCTCCTTGGATAAGCAAGAGGACTTTGCAAGCGTAACTGACTACTATGAGTTTTTGCTGGCGTCAACCGATGCAACGCATCGGTTTTGGTTCGCATTCCCTGAAGATAGCGACGAGGCCATTGCGTTTGCCAAACGACACGGCTTCTAGGTGGAGATACGACGGAAGGGCCGCAGGATGAACGCGAACTTTTTGGGCACTTCCGGTTTTGTGGGGGGATTTTCCGTTGGCCGAGATGCACACACTCTCTCTGCGGGCCGACTAAGCCGGTCGTTTAAGCGTATCCGAACAATCGTTGTGGCTAAGTGACGCACACAATCAGTGGTTGAGATTTTCGCCGCCAAAAGCGGCGACAATCGGACTAACCCCGCCTTTGGCGGGGCAAGCTCAAACCCCGCGAGGCGCGGGGCACGTTGGCGGTGTCTTCTGACCCTCGTTGGAACCGCCGTCCTTCCTGCTGCCGAGTAGACTACGAGGAATCGGGTCGCCGTTCAAGGCGATCCCTGCGCGCGTTCCGACCCCCGGTTGGCCGGAACGCGCGCCACTTCTTTCTATACCAATCTTGAATCATCCTATGCGGTGCTGTCTGCAACTGACTTCCAAGTGA
>JABMPJ010000098.1 GCA_013203785.1 Lentisphaerota bacterium
CATACTCGTACACATAGGGTCTCGTACACGCGAATCTCTTCCCTTCCTTTGTGTCGGGGCAGGAGTAGTCACTATCTGCAAGGACTTACGCAGCCAGAAGAATCAGTCCTGCCGAATCACGCGTGCGCCATCTTTGTGCTTGTCTTCTCATCCGCTTTGACCGATTCTTTGTCCCTTACGACAGGGGAGCGTCGCGCTCGTTTGAGGCGCGCTGCTGAGATTCCACGTTGGAAGACCCTCGGAACCTGAAGCGGTTAGGACCGCCGTAGGAAGTCGATTGCACCACATGCCCTCATGTGACCTCCGACTCCCCCAGCTAAGGGGAGAGGCGTGTCACGGCGTTGCGCGGCATCGGCTTTCCTGCAACAAAGAGAAGAGGAAACAGCCATGTGTGACGCTTGGTGCAACTTTCTGTCAGGGATTCAATGGCAGTATGTCATGGGCTACACGCCGTTGGAGATTATCGCCACGGTGAGTGCCATCGCTGGGGTGATATTGATTGCCCGCCAAAATGTTCTGGGATGGCCGCTCGGCATTGTCTGGGCCGGTATCTCGGCCTACCTCGCCTTTGCGAGTTGGCATTTGGTCTCGGACGGGATTCTCTATATCACCTACGTCCCGATCCAGATCTACTGCTGGGTGGTCTGGGTGCGTCACGGTAATGCGGAGGACGACGCGCCTTTCCGTCCGACCTGGCTGACGCGGCGCGTCCAGCTGCTTCTGGCGGCGGCGGCCGTGCTGAGTGTGGCCCTTTGGGCGTTCGGTATCTCGGCGCTCTCCCAGCGCGTGAGTTGGATCCCCGAGCCGGCTCTGCTCTGGCGCGATGCCACGACAACGGTCCTCAATTTTTACGCCCAGTTCCTGCAGGCGCGTAAGCGCATGGAGAACTGGGTCATCTGGTTGGTGGTTAACCTGCTGGGAATTCATATCTACTGGGTAAAGGACGCGCCCATTTATAGCGTCCAGTACGCCTTCTTCCTTGTGCTCGGAATCTATGGTTGGGTTCAGTGGCACAAGAGTACGCAAGGCAAAGCATGAGGAAGTCCACAATGACAAGACGAATCAATCGACATTCGGCCGGCCGGATCGGTCTGCTGCTTTTGGCCGCGCTGCTTCTGCCTTTGAGCCTCCCGGCGGCGGACGAAGACGCTGCCACAGAGGCACCCGCCGCGCTCCTGGACGGTTTGAGCCTGAGTGCGACGGTGAGCTATGATAGCCGCTACGTGCTCTATGCCTACAGCCTGACCGAGCACCTCTATCATGCCAGCGTGAACGCCTATCTGCCGATCAATGATCGCTGGTCGGCGTGGGCAGGCAGTTGGTACGGGACCCTGGACGATGGAACCTATCGGGAGCTCGATCTCTATGCCGGATTCGATGCGGTGATCGGCTCGCACTTCAGCGCGGGAGGTGGCTGGTCCCTCTTTAACTACCTCAAGGTGCCCTATCCCTCCGACGATTCGGCCAACGAATTGATGGCGCATGTCACAGCGACGGCGGGTCCGTTCGCACTACGCCTCAGTGATCAGTATGACTTCAGTGCCGAGGGTAACCTGGTGCGCCTTATTCTGACGGGCACGCAGCCGCTCTGTGATCACGTCACTCTCATCGCGAGCATTGACTACGGCTACGCGTTGGATTACTACATCGAAGGCAATGCGCCCAATCATGTGATCTGCCGCTTGTCGCTGCCGTTAAAGGTTTCGGAGGCGGTAACCGTCAAGCCCTTTGTGGCGCACTCCACCCCCCTCAAGGCGATTAAGGAGTATGAGGTGGAGCGCACCTATTGGGGCGTACATGTTGACTACGCATTCTAATCAGGTGGAGGGGGTGCCCCCTGTTCGGGTCGTCTTGACCGGGCCGGAATCATCCGGCAAGACGGCCCTCACGCTGCATCTGGCGAGGCGCTTCGCGCTGCCCTTCGCGGCGGAGTATGCCCGGCTCTATCTCGAGAAGCATGGCCCGGACTACGACTTTGAACTCCTGCAGGAGATGAGTCGTGGCCATCAGACCTATCAGAATCATTGTGTTCCAGCGCGAATCCCGGTGGGGCTCTTCGATACGGACCTGACCAACTACAAGATCTGGAGCCAGGAAGTCTTTGGTCGCTGTTCGGCCGCGCTTCTTTGCGCTGAGGAGCAGGAAGTCCACCACCGCTATCTGCTCTGTCTTCCCGATCTGCCCTGGGAGGCAGACCCGTTGCGCGTGGACGAGGATCGACGCGACTACCTCTATGGCTTGCATGTCACAGAGATTGAGCGCTTGGAGCGTCCGTACCGCGTTGTCAGGGGCATCGGTCCGGTCCGCTATGCCTGCGCCGAGGAGGCGATTCGTGAATTGGTTCCCGGGCTGACTGCCGTTGCAATCGATCCCGTGATGCGGTAGATTCCCGTCATGCAATCAACCACACAGATGGCCCAGGTACCCATGCGGGCCGTCGGCCCCATACGTATCACGGGTGCCATTCTGCAGGAAGAGGTGCGCGTCCCGATGGCGACGTTCGAGTCACCTCTCTGGCCCTCCACCGGCCGCGGTGCCAAGGTCTCAATGGCCTGCGCCGGTATCGCCGTCGCCATCGCCCGCGATGTGATGGCGCGTTCTATTCTGCTCGAAGCACCCAGTGCGGCCATCGCGATCGCTACGGCCCATGCTCTGGATGCGCGTCAGGAGGAGCTGGCCGCCGTGGTGGCCGCGACCACGCGCTATGGCCGACTGACGGGCCTGAACTGGCAGATTGTGGGGGGGCTGCTCTTTGTGCGGATCGAGATGCAGACCGGTGATGCCTCGGGTCATAACATGGTGACGGCGGCGGCCGATGCGGTGATGACGTGGATCATGGAGGCCTATCCCGAGCTACAGCATGTCTCGGTCTCGGGCAACTATTGCACCGACAAGAAGGCTTCGGCGGTAAACGGGATTCTGGGGCGAGGCAAACACGTCATCGCTGAGATGCTGGTCCCGGCCGCACTCTGCACGAAGCTGCTTCACACCACACCGGCGGCCATCGCCAACCTGAATACTAAGAAGAATCTGATCGGCACCTCCCTCGCGGGCGGCATCCGCTCGGCCAACGCTCACTTTGCCAACATGTTGTTGGCGGTCTACCTGGCCACGGGCCAGGATGCGGCCAATATCGTGGAGGGATCGCAGGGCTATACGACGGCTGAGGATCGCGACGGGGAGCTCTATTTTGCGGTCACGCTCCCCAATGTGATTGTCGGCACGGTCGGCAATGGCAAGGGGCTGGACTTTGTGCAGGAGAACCTGCAGCAGTTGGGCTGTCTCGAAGCGCGGGAGCCGGGCGCCAATGCCCAGCGGTTGGCGGCGATCGTCGGTGCCACTGTGCTATGCGGTGAGCTCTCGCTACTGGCGGCCCAGACCGTCCCGGGTGAACTGATGCGGGCCCACCATCGCCTGGAGCGCAGTAACGGATGAGTGATGCACTCAACCAGCGGAAGCAGGACCATCTACGCATTGTGCGTGACGATGCCGAGGTCGACCGACGGAAGTACTACTTTGATGACTACCGCTTGATCCACCGAGCCCTTCCCGAGCTGGATTTGGCGGAGGTTGATTCCTCGACGTCGTTCATGGGCAAATCCCTTTCGATGCCCTTGCTGATCTCCTGCATGACGGGAGGCGCGAGCGAGGAGTTGCGTACAATCAATCGTAACCTGGCTATCGCGGCCGAGGCCACCGGTATCGCCATGGGTCTGGGTTCGCAACGCATTATGCTGGCCGACGAGAGCGCGCGGGCCAGCTTCATGGTGCGCGACGTGGCGCCTACGGCGCTGCTTTTCGGCAATTTGGGTGCCGTGCAGCTCAACCTCGGCGTCACGCCGGATGACTGCGTGCGACTTGTGGCCGACACAGGCATGGACGCCCTTTGTCTCCACCTCAACCCGCTCCAGGAGGCCGTGCAGCCAGAGGGAGATACCAACTTCAAGGGGCTGGCGGCACGCATCGCCGAGGTCGTGCAGGCCCTCGATGTTCCGGTCATTGTGAAAGAGGTCGGCGCAGGCCTCGGCCCAGATGACGCGGCCCTGCTCGTGGAGGCGGGGGTCAGCGGGCTGGATGTGGCCGGCGCGGGAGGCACCTCGTGGAGCCGGATTGAATACCATCGCGACACAGCGGGCTGTTCGCCGGGCGAGCTCTTTCAAGACTGGGGCTGGCCGACCCCACGGGCTCTACGGCTGCTGGCCCCCCATAGGGACCGTGTCGCCCTGATTGCCTCGGGCGGCATCCGCAACGGAATCGATATGGCCAAGGCCATGGTGCTGGGCGCCTCGCTGTGCGGCATGGCACGACCCTTCCTCGAACACGCGACGGTGTCGTCGGAGCAGGTGGTCGACTTCATCGCACAGCTGAATCGCCAGTTCAGGACGGCAATGTTCCTGACGGGGCAGGGCTCGGTCGCCGGTCTGATCGGCAATACCTCCCTGCTGGTGAGTCCTCCTTAAGAACCTCTCTACGCGGAAGACGTGAGCTATGAGCAACGCAGGTATCGACCGGATCAGCTTCTATACTCCGCGTTACTGCCTGGATCTGAAGCTGCTGGCGGAAGCACGTGAGGTTGAGTGGGAGAAGTACAGCATCGGTATCGGCCAAGATGTCATGGGTCTGCCTCCCCCGGATGAAGATGTGGTGACGATGGCCGCCAGCGCGGCCAAGCCGATCCTGGATGCGGTGGGTGCCGAGGATATCGAGCTTCTCCTTTTTGCGACCGAGAGCGGCGTCGACCAGTCCAAATCGGCGGGCATGTTTTTTCACGGCCTGTTGGGATTACCGTCGCGCTGTCGTGTCGTGGAGATGAAGCAGGCCTGCTATGCGGGCACGCTGGCCCTACGCCTGGCCGCCCTGATGGTGGCGGACTCGCCGGGCAAGAAAGCCCTCGTCCTCTGTTCGGACATCGCGCGCTACGACCTGGGCAGCCCGGGCGAACCCACCCAGGGCTGTGGCGCGATCGCCATGCTCGTCAGCGCGGATCCGTCTATTTTGGTCCTGGACGATGAGTGCGGCGTGCACGCCGAGGATGTCATGGATTTTTGGCGCCCCAACTACCGCGATGAAGCCTTGGTGGATGGGAAATACTCCACTAGGATCTATCAAGCCTGCCTGCGCGAGGCCTGGAGCCAGTATGCGGCCTTGTCCGGCCGCACGGTCTCTGATTTCGCCCACTTCTGCTACCATATCCCCTTCACAAATATGGCGCTTAAGGCGCATGACCGCCTGCTCAAAGGTGCGGGCGTGACGGAGGGGCGGCGCGAGCTGGTCGAGCAGGCGGTGGGCCAGTCCCTCGGCTACAATCGGCTCACGGGCAATACCTATACGGCCTCACTCTACGAGGGGTTGACCTGTTTGCTGGATACATCGGCAGAGCCGCTGGATGGCAAGCGCCTCGGCCTGTTTAGTTATGGCTCGGGTGCCGTGGGCGAGTTCTTCAGCGGCACCGTGGTGCCTGGTTACCGCCGTTCACTCTTTGGCGACGCCCATCGCAGCCTGCTCGACACCCGCACGGCCCTAACGGTGGCCGAATATGAGGACATTTTCAACTTGTGCCTACCCTCCGATGGATGGGACTATAGTTTTTCGCAGTACCGGACCGGTCCCTTCCGATTGTCAGGCGTAAAAGAGCACAAACGTCTCTACGAGGTCGCCGCACTATGAAAGCCATAGCACCAGGCAAACTGATCCTGAGTGGTGAACACGCGGCGGTCTATGGACGGCCAGCCCTCGCCATGGCCATCGATCGCAGTTCCGAAGCGATCATCACCCCGAACGACCATGATGAGATCTCCTTTTCTCTCCATAACTATGCGCAGCACGAATCATTTACACTGCGTGCGATGCATGAGTTCCGTAAACGTGTGGGAACCAACTATCACCTCTTTCTGGAAGGGGAGTTGGGTATCCGCCAGGTTCTCCTCAAGCCGGTGGAGCTCTTCCAGTTTGCCTTTATTACACTGCTGGATGGTTTACATCTCAAGGTGGAGCAGGGGATGGATATCCATCTAGACTCCAACATCCCCATCGGGTGCGGCCTGGGCTCCTCTGCGGCGACGGTGCTGAGCGAATTGCGTGGCATTGGCCACTACTTCCGTGTCGATTTCCGCCCTGACTGGCACTACAAATACAGTCTTGAAGCTGAGAACATGCAGCATGGTCATGCCAGTGGCGTCGACTCCTATGTGTCGCTACACGGCGGTTGCGTCCGTTTCCAGGACGGCGAGGGCACCAAGGTTCCGCTGCCACGCAGCCCGGTCTTCATCGTGCAGACCGGTGTGCCGCTCACGACCACGGGTGAGTGTGTCAGCAAGGTGCGCGAGACCTTTGGAACGAGCGGTATCTGGGATGATTTTGAGGGCACGACCAATCGTATGGAAGAGGCCCTGCGGGGCAGCGATAAGGATCTCCTTCAGGCGGTTGTCCGCGAGAATCATCGCCTCTTGACCCGTATTGGTGTGGTACCTGATCCGGTCCAACAATTCATCCGCGACGTCGAGAAGCACGGCGGCGCGGCCAAGGTGTGCGGCGCGGGTGCCGTGGCCGGCGAGGCCGCAGGCGTGGTGATGGTGGTGGGCGATACCCCTCCAATCGAGCTCTGTCGTCGCTATGGCTACGAGCTGAGCGCGGTGCGCGGTGAACCCCTCGGCGTGCGAATCATTGGCGAGTAGCCGCGCGCAGACGAGGAGAGTGTCCCGTGCCTGACGACCGTACGACCATCACAACTTCGGCCCCGGGCAGTCTCATGATCTCAGGTGAGCATGCCGTACTGCACGGCCGCCGTGCGCTCGTGGGTGCCGTCAACCGACGCGTGCACGTGACCCTGACCCGCCGCCCTGACGACGGCGTGGTGATCCAATCCGCCCTGGGCGAGCGGGAGATGACTCGCCACAGCATGGACGCCACGCCCCCGTTCAGCTTTGTTGGCAGGGCTCTGGCGGCCTGTGCCGACCGTATGGCGACGGGCTGTGACGTGGCGATCGAGGCCGACATGCCTCACGATGTAGGACTCGGTTCCTCCGCCGCGGTGACGGTCGCCATGCTGGCTGCATTGCACACGTGGATCGATGGCTGTGAGCCGACCCGCGATGATCTGGCGCGAGAAGCGGCCGCCGTTATTCGTTCTGTACAAGGGGTCGGCTCGGGTGCCGATGTGGCCGCTTCGGTGTTTGGCGGGATCGTGCTCTGCACCTCGGGTCCCGAGGTGCATCGCCGTTTGTCATGGTTGCCTGATCTCTCGCTTCTCTATGTCGGTTACAAGACGCCAACGAAGGAGGTCGTTGCGAAGGTAGAGGCCGAACGTCTCAAGGATCTGGCCCGCTTTGAGGCTCTTTTTGATCGCTTCGACGAGGTCACCGAGTCGGTCGCCACGGCGCTTTTGAGCGAGGACCTGACTGCCGTGGGCCAGGCCGTGAACGAAGGTCAGACGGTCATGGCAGAGCTGGGCGTTAGCGATCCGGCATTGGAGTCGCTCGTAGATGCGCTTCGGCATACGCCCGGCATATACGGGGCCAAGATTTCGGGGTCCGGGCTGGGTGACTGCGTTCTGGGGATTGGCCGCCTTGAGGCGGACAGTCTGGGGCCTTTTCGACACATCAGGGCGGCGTTCTCTCGCCACGGAGTCATTATCAGATGAGCAAGGCATGGTCGCGACAGTCGGTCGTGGAAAAAGTCATTGGTGATCGAAAGGCACCTGCACGTGAGGCGAGTGTAGCTTTTGCTCCCGCCAATATTGCCCTTTGTAAGTATTGGGGTAAGCGTAATGAAGTGCTTAACCTCCCCGTCACCTCCAGTCTCTCCATTTCGCTTGGCGCGCTGGGTTCGCACTGCCGACTCTCGCCCTGTAGCGGATCCGACCAGGTAACGCTGGGCGGCGAGACGCTCGAAGGGGAGCACCCCTTCGTCGAGCGCATCCGAGACTATCTCAATCTCTTTCGACCGGATCCAGAGCAGAGCTACAAGATTGAGGCGATCAATACGGTGCCTACGGCGGCTGGGTTTGCCTCTTCGGCTTCGGGCTTTGCCGCACTCGTCCTGGCATTGGATGGTCTGCATGGCTGGGGGCTCTCCCTTCGGGAACTCTCTATTCTGGCGCGCCTGGGCAGTGGCAGCGCCTGCCGCTCCCTGTGGCAAGGGCTCGTGGAGTGGCACGTCGGCAGCGCTACGGATGGTATGGATAGCTATGGCGAGCCGCTGGGTGACACCTGGGATGAGCTGCGGGTCGGTCTGCTGGTGCTCGAAGCCGGTAAAAAACCGATCGGTTCACGCCCCGCCATGAAGCGAACCGTAGAAACCTCCCCCGGCTATGCGGTCTGGCCGGACAGGGTGGCGCATGACCTGGCGAATCTGAAGGCGGCGATTGCGGCGAAGGACTTTGAACGCCTCGGTGAAGCAGCGGAGTCCAATGCGCTCGCCATGCATGCGACCATGATCATGGCCCAGCCGCCTGTGCTCTACTGGAAGGCGGCCTCGGTGACGGCCATGAACGACGTATGGGCGGCACGCCGCGATGGGGTCAGTCTCTACTTTACGATGGATGCAGGTCCCAATATTAAGCTCCTCTTCACGGCCGCTGATGAGGCGGCTGTCGTTGAACGGTTTCCCGCGTTGCGTGTCACGGCCCCTGCGTTGCGCCCTGCTGAGGAGGCGTGATATGGAGTCGCACATTGAGGCCGGCACCAGTCGGACCATGCGCGTGGTAGCCTTGCAGGAGTTGGCCGAGGATATCTACGAGCTGACGCTAGGGCACGATGGCTTTGAGTTCGAGCCGGGCGAGTGTGTGGTGCTGTTCGGCCCGGACGGGATTTCCCGGCCCTATAGCGTGGCTTCAGCGCCGACAGAGGCGGGGCGGCTTCGCATCCTCTTTCGTCGCATGCCCGCCGGCTTGTTGACCTCATGGCTGTGTACGCGCGGCTGCGGCGACCCGATCATGGTGAGCTATCCCTTTGGAGAGCTGCGCCCCCGGCCGGAGGCGGTCGAGGGCGAAGCCGCACCGGTCTACATTGCCACTGGACTGGGAATTGCCCCTTTTTTGAGCGCCCTGCGGGATGAACGTGTGCACACCCCCAAGCCCATCTGCATCTATGGTGTCCGTCGACTGGCCGATGTGATTGATCACGACCTGCTTCGCAGGAGGTGTGATCTGCGTCTCGCTCTGTCGCGCGAATTTATGGCCGGGCATCACCATGGATACGTCGACGAGCTCGTGTACGCCCTGGATCTTAAGCCCGTGCGGCACTATCATGTCTGTGGTTTGGATGCGATGGTTTATGCCGTGGCCGACTGGCTGGAGGAGCAGACCGTTCCCGGCGAGATGATCCATACCGAAGTGTTTTTTACGGCTTAGGTGGGGTGCGTGCACGGCGCTGCGTCAGTCCGTCAGCCGCCGCCCTGCAACAGGCGGGAGTGTCGGCGTCGGACTTCGCAGAACGTCTCGCGCGCTTGCCAAACACGACAGGCTCAAAGCGCATCCTGTTCCCCCTGTAGCGTTGGCCGTCCTCGGCCAATGATTGGCCGGGGACGGCCAACGCTACACAGAATTCGAATTGAGTTGGGGCTGTGGCGACTGACAATCGCCCGCGAGTCTACAGTTACAAAATACCTGCATCTCTGCGCCGCACGGCCTCGTCGTAGAGAGTGCCGGCACGGAACGAAGAGCGCACCATCGGGCCGGCGGCGACAGCGAGGAATCCCATGGCCGTCGCTTCAGCGGCCCACGCTTCAAAACGTTCGGGGGTGACAAAGGCGGCCACCGGGTAGTGGTTGGGCGAGGGGGCAAGGTACTGCCCCAGGGTCAGCAGTTCGACGCCCACACCACGCAAGGACTGCATAGCCGCCGTGAGATCCTGGTCGGTTTCGCCCAATCCTACCATGATGCTCGACTTGGTCATCAGGTCGGGGCGCAACTCGCGTGAGGCCTCCAGGATACGCAGGCTGCGTCGGAAGGAGGCGCGGCGGTCACGAACGTTGTGCGTCAGTCTCTCAACGGTTTCCACATTGTGAGCGAAGACCTTGAGGGGCGCCCCGTCCAGCATTGCCGCCAGCGCCGGCTCATTGCCGGCCATATCGCTGCCGAGAAATTCGAGTCCCACGGCGGGTGCCGTGCGGTGGACCGCATCCAGGCAGGCGCGGTAGTGTGCCGCACCCTCATCATCCATATCATCACGGTTCACCACGGTGATCACGGCGTAAGCAATGCGCATCTCCGCGATCGCCTGCGCGAGTCCCTCCGGTTCGGCCGGATCAGGTGGGGCGGGCTTGCGGTCATGTGCGACCGAACAGAAGCGGCAGGCGCGGGTGCAGGTCTGGCCGCCAATCATGAAGGTGGCCGTGCCTCGGCCCCAGCAGTCGTGGATATTGGGGCAGTGTGCCTCCTCGCAGACCGTGTGTAGGCTGTTACTGCGCACCGCCTCCGACGTGGTCGAAAAGCGCTCCAGCGTCTCGCCGGCTGGCAGCTTGACCTTGAACCACTCGGGTAAAGGCGTACGCCGCTTGCGTCGAGTTAGGGTTATGGGTTGTTGGTTAATAGCTAGTGGTATATGGGTTAATGGCGTTTCAATCCCGATTCCATCAACGACAGGCCGCCATTCTACTTTTGAACGACGTAGACTCTGGCTGTCAGGGTCAATAATCCTACCCGATTAACCATAAACCGGCAACCGTTAAGCACGCGTGTCCGCAGTACGGATCGGCTCACGCAACCGTTCGATAATGACGAACGCCAGGGCGGCACGCTCGTTGCGCGTGAGGGCCAATTCCACGTCGGCCAGCACGGCTTGAATCCGCGGCGACGATTCCTCGTCCTCGTTGGCCAAGCGCATGGCGTCCCCGAGCTGGTTCTGATTGATACAGTAGACCGACTCGCCACCCAGAATAGAGAGAGGCGCGACGCTCATCCACAGCCTCCGCTGCCGCAACCCCCGCCGGACTTCTCAGCGGTCGGACCAAAGCTGGCCCCGCAGCCGCAAGACTTCTTGACGTTCGGGTTGCTCAAAATAAAGCCTGACTTCACGAGATCGTCCGAATAGTCGATCTTGAGGCCTTGCAGAAAGACCAGATTCTCTTGGTCAGAGGCGACGCGCAATCCGTCGGACTCGTAGAGAATGTGGTCGTCACTCCCGAAAGTATCGTCGATCACTGCATCGTAGGTCATGCCGGCGCACCCGCCTGCTCGCACGCCCAGACGAAGGAAGCTTCCCTCATCCAAACCCAGCTCAATCAGCTTGATTTTGGCCTGCTCCGTGACCTCTATTTTTACCTGTTCCTCAACTTCAACGCTCATGATGCTTCCTTATCATATTTACCTGTTCGTCGCCCAACCGGACTACATCCCATGTCATGATTCACCTATGATGTGGGACAGGGTCGTGGTTGTCAAAGTAAATAAGCTATATTTTGTCTTATATCCTATTGGCGACCCCATCGAAAGCGATGGATGGGCGTCTAAACCAGCCACGCCGCAAGTTTAATGGCCTCAAACAGGCTGTTGGGATTGGCTCGGCCCTGCCAGGCAATATCGAGGGCGGTGCCATGATCGACCGACGTGCGGATGATGGGCAGCCCGAGGGTGATATTGATGGCCGAATCAAAGGCCAGCATCTTGAGCGGGATGAGGCCCTGGTCGTGGTACATGCAGATGTAGGCATCGGTCGTCTTCCGTCGCTGTGGCAGGAACGCCGTGTCGGGCGGCAGGGGGCCTTCGACCTGGAGACCGCGTTCACGTGCAATGGCTATGGCTGGCGCGATGATACGCTCCTCCTCGCCGTCGCCGAAGAGTCCATGTTCGCCTGCGTGCGGGTTGAGTCCGCACACCACCAACTGGGGAGTGTGGCCGCGCAGACGCCGCATAGCCTCGGCCGTCAGCTCAATCACGTCGAGGATGCGCTCGCTGCTTAGTGCTGCCGCCACATCGCGGTAGCCGATATGAGTGGTCACAAGGCTGCAGGTAATCGTCTCGGCCGTCAACATCATGCAGGCCCGCGTCGCGCCGGTGCGTGCCTCGAACAGTTCGGTATGTCCCGGGAAGGGTACGCCTGCGGCTCGAAACGCCTCTTTGTGGATCGGCGCGGTGCAGACGGCGTCGACCGCTCCCGACTGGGCCGCCTCAATTGCGGCTTCAATGTAGTGGTGGGCAGCAGCGCCTGTCGCTGCGCTGACCTGTCCGGCCGTGACGCGCTCCGCGTCCACACCCTTCAAATCGTAGACCGCCGCACCGGTCGCTCCGCGGCAGGCGCTGCTCTCCGTGATGACCTCTGCCGGGGCGGGCAGATTACAGATCTCGGCCACGCGCCGCAGCAGATCGACGTCGCCAAACACGATCGGGATGCAGTGCGCTGTCACCGACGCGTCCGAAAGAGCGTGCAGGCAGATTTCCGGACCGATACCTGCCGGATCACCCATCGTGATGGCGACAACCGGTCGTCTGTTCTTTGCTGTGGACGGCTCATTCATTTGGCAGGAGAGGGTACCAGATAGCAGGCAAATGTACAGGATTGCAGGTCGTGGGCCTCGTGGGCGTTGCGTCGGGCACCGCCCTCGCCGCTCTGCGTATCTCTGCGACCGTGTCGCGCGTGGCATCAGACCCAAAGTAGCCCCGGGCCGTCCCGGCCCGAGGGGTAGCAGAGCGTGAGTGCGAAACGAGAATCGCGGGTCGCTGCGACTCTTGATTCTCAGCATGCACGCTTCTCCGGCGCTGCGCTGGCCCCGGGACGGGGCCGCGCTACTGCCGGCTCGGGAGATGTGTGGAAAACAAGGGCAGCGCCCTTGGCTGGTATCTTGCCCTTATCTGGGGGCAGACCCTCTTCCAGACGACCTCTAATTAGCTGTTTTGTGACTTGAAGGTATGCGAATATCGTGGAATGATTATAAGTACATACGAATTTAGTAAATATATAAGGCATGGATATGGGTAACCTGGCAATGGTTGCCGGTCGAAGAGGAACGCGTCACAGACGTGGAAGCCTCTCCGGGTAAGGAATAGTCAACCGCCCGGTAGTGAAATGACTGAGTCTGAAAGGACGA
>JABMPJ010000099.1 GCA_013203785.1 Lentisphaerota bacterium
ACACGAGCAGTGTGGCGGCGACGATCACAGACGCCGGAAGTGGCGCCGTGATCAGCGGCGCAGAGCGGAGCAAGCTGTCGGGCATCGAAACCGCCGCCGACGTAACGGACACGGCCAATGTGGCCGCGGCTGGTGCCGTTATGGTCACCAATATCGGCACAAGCGTGCAGGCCTACGATGTCGATCTCGATGATCTGGCCGACGGCGAGCTCAGCAAGTCGAAGGTCGAAGACAGCGGCACCTGGGACACCGCCTACGGCTGGGGTGACCATGGGACGAACGGCTACCTCACGACGTTCTCCGAAACAGACCCGGTCTACACGAGCAGCGTGGCCGCCACCATCACCGGCAGTGACACGTCTATGTGGCATATGGCTGCAGGGTGGGGCGATCACGGAACGAACGGGTACCTGACGGGCTACAGTGAGACCGACCCGGTGTGGGGAGGAGTGAGCAACCTCTATCTCAGTGTTTCTTCGGCGGGGGCAACGTATGTTGCCAAGGCCGGTGATACGATGACCGGGGGCCTCGAGCTGCCTGCAAACGGTCTGGTCGTTGGCACAACTCAGTTGATCGTTGCAAACGGATATGTCGGAATCGGGACGGCCAACCCTACCAACGCTTTGGCGGTCAACGGTACGATTAAGGCCAAGGAAGTGATTGTGGCTGTTGACGGGTGGTCGGACTTTGTGTTTGAGGACGGTTACAGGCTCATGCCTCTAAGCGAAGTTGATACATTTATCCAGAGCCACGGCCACCTTCCCGGAATTCCTTCCGCAGAGGATGTGGCGTCTGGCGGCGTAAAGATGGGGGAGATGCAGGCGAAATTGCTTCAGAAAATTGAGGAACTCACCCTCCATGTCCTCATGATGCAGAAGGAAAACACACAACAGCTCCGCCGCATAACTGAGCTTGAGGCGACCGGGCGTCTCGGAGGCGCGCAATGACGCGCCGCTATTCGGATCCAAACGTATGAGAAGACCGTTGGCATATATTGCTGAGCACGGGTGGCGCACTATGTGGCTGGTGGTCATCTGGGTATTGGGATCAGCGTCTTCTCCCGCAGCGGGGAGGGCCGTGCGGAGTCCTGACCGCTCTGTTGTTCTGACCGCGGCGTATGACGAGTGGTCCGCTATGTCCCTTCGGGATCAATCCGCTTTGGCACCTCAAGGCAGCGCAGTCGTCGTGGCCAGTCCTTTGCTTATCCCGCGTATGCTGGAAGCGCCCGCAGAGTATCCGCTCGCTGTGGCCCCGCAGGCCGCGGCTTTGCCCGAAGCGCCACCCGAAGCGCCGCAGTCGGTGGGGCGCAGTTTTCAGGCGATAGGCTTGCAAGATCAGTTCGCCGCATTCGCGAGCGGCTCCATCCCCCCAGACACCATGGGCGCCGTGGGTCCCAATCATTTCGTTGAGGTGATCAACAGTTCCGTGGCGGTCTACACGAAGGATGGCGTCCGCCTCAGTCATGTGTCGCTGAATAGCTTTTTCACGATGACCGACAGCGGCACCACGTATCCACGCAACGGGGCCTTTGATCCGCGTGTGCTGTACGACAGCCGCATCGACCGATGGCTGGCGACTACGTTGGAGCGGGGTGATCCGAGCGGTGAGAACAACCACGTCATCCTCGCCGTCAGCGCGTCGGACGATCCTACCGGTAGCTGGCTCAAGTATCTGATTCCGATAGGGGATCCCAACAGCGGCGGCACCACCTACTTCACGGACTACGAGACTCTGGGCGCGGATGATAACGGGGTCTATATTGCCGCTCGCATGTTCCCGTCGAGCGGTTCATCCTATGCCAAGCTGGCGGCGCTGGATAAGACAATGTTGCTGTCTGGCACAGCAACGGTGTATTTCTTCAACGCCATAACGGACATGTACTCAACGCCTCAACCCGCCTACAATTTCGACAGTGTAGGGGGGGGCGATGTGGCATGGTTCGTCTCGGCATCGGCCTTCGTCTATGCCAACGTTCACTACCGCAGGCTTACATGGAGCGGCGGCACGCCTTCAATCGACGCTGCGGCTATCAGCGTGACTACGCCCTCTTTCACTGCGCCCCTCAATGCACCGGCGTCAGGTAGTGCCGTGGCCATAAATACGGGCGATATGCGTCTTCAGATGGCCACTATACGTGATGGGCGACTCTGGACTTGCCGCACCATCGCCGTGAATGCGTCTGGCGGTGCCAGTAGCGCTGACCGGTGCGGGTGCGAGTGGTTTGAGTTCGACATCAGCAGCGGCAGCGCGGTGCTGGACCAGAGTGGGCGCGTCTATGACTCCGCCGCCAGTGATCCCCGTTCCTATTTTTATCCATCTCTAGCCGTTAGCGGCCAGGGGCATGTCGTGATGGCGTGCTCCGGCGTACGTGGCACCGAATACGTGGGCGCCTATCATGTCGGGCGGCTGGCAGAGGATGCAGCCGGTAGTATGGGCGCGCCCGAACTCTTCAAGGCCGGCGAAGCGGCATACCAGCAGCTCGATAGCATCGGACGAAACCGCTGGGGGGACTACAGTTTCACAAGCCTGGATCCGGTTGATGACATGACGATGTGGACGCTTCAGGAATATGCGGAGAGTGTCGCCGCAAATCGGTGGGGAACCTGGGTGGCTGAGCTGCGAGCACCCGCGCCGACGCTGAGTAATCCATCTGCGTCTGGATCGCAGGGCCAGACCGGCGTGCTCGTGGCTCTTGCAGGAACGGGTTTCTACGACCCGGGGAACGGGTTCACGAACCGATTGGATATTAGCCTGACCGGAGGGGCGCCGAACGGTATCAGCAATTACGTCGTGACCTACATCAGCCCGACCCAGGCGCAAGTGACGGTCGACATTTCTACCGTAGCATCGACGGGTGCCAGAGATATCCAGATCACGAATCCAGATGGCCAGATGGCAGTGGCAAGTGGGGGCTTCAGCGTGCTTGGAACTCAAAAAACATTGGACGTGTACTCGATCTACGATGTGACCGTGCCTGCCGTGGGGCCACACACCTATTCATACGGCACGGAGGTCACTTGCACGGCTACAGGTGCTCCCGTGGTGTTCACTGATGCCACACGTTGGATGTCTTCCGTTTGCACCGGTTGGGTGGGTACAGGCAGTGCTCCTGCCAGTGGGGGCACGACGAATACGGGCAGTTTCGCTTTGAATGAGGACTCCAGTGTCACCTGGCTCTGGGCCATTCAGGATCTGGTACTGAGCAATCAAGTTGCGAACGTGACGACGAACTATAGCGTACTCAACACCATCACGGCGCGCGATGGTTATGTGGTGGACTCTCCGGGGCAAGTGACGTTGAGCGCAGGAGATTGGATCCGGCTCGAACCCGGCTTCCATGCCCGGACCGGAAGCGTTTTCAGGGCTGAGATCGCTCCGTAGCCGGGCTATGGTTATCCTCCGCCCCACTCTACCTCGTCAGCTGATTCTGCTGAGAAGCCCCTATGCGGACGGCGACACGCCGTCCCTCCCGTCACAAAACATGGGTGTTAAAAGGATTTGTGGAGGGTCGGCATGTTGCCGACCGTTCGAAGTCGAGGTTTGTCAGCAGAGTCGTCAGGTGAGGTGCGACCCACCATCGATATAGATGATCTGGCCTGTGATGAAGCTGCTGCGGAGGAGGAACAGCACGGCGGCGGAAATATCATCCGGCTCGCCCGAAGTCTGGAGCGGAAGAAGGGCGGCGCGGCGCTCGGTGAAGCCCGGACCTGCGCCTGCGGGCGGCAGGACCAGCCCCGGGGCGATACCGTTGACACGAATGCGCGGTGCCAGTTCGAGCGCCAGCATGCGTGTGATCTCCGCCAGCATCGACTTGCTGAGACCATAGGCCGCGTAAGCCGGGTCAGGTCGGGCGATGCGTGTGTCGAGCAGGTTGATGATCGAGCCTGGTCGTCCGGTTGCGGCGAGGGCCCGCGCCAGCTGCAGGGGGGCGAAAGCATGAAGCCGGAGATTGCTCTGTAGCTCCTCTTCGCTGAACGTCAGCAGGGCGGATGGCTCAAAAATGGAGGCGTTATTGATCAGGATATCGATCGCCCCGACCGCCTTGACCGCGTGCGCGAAGAGAGCCGTGGCTGCGTTGGGAACCGCCAAATCGGCCGCCATCGTGATCGCATTGACGCCCCGCGCGCGCGCCTCCGCCGCCGTCGCTTCGGCCTCTGTATCGGAGTCGCGGTAGTGGATCACCATGTGGACCCCGGCCGCCGCCAGCTCAAGTGCCACGGCACGCCCCAGTCGTCTTGCTCCGCCCGTCACCAGGGCCGTCTTTCCCTCAATCACCTGCATCACCATGACCTCCATCCGAACAGGGTTATGGTAGCCCAACGCCGGAGAGAAGGGAAGCGAGCTGTTGAGGGGAGAAACTCGCGCAGAGACGCCGAGATCGCAGAGGAAAACGAGCTCAACGCGTTTCCTGTTTCCCTGTAGAGTTGGCCGTCCCCGGCCAATTATTGGCCTAGGACGGCCAACGCTACACCACATTCGGCATGTCTTGAGACCTCGGATATTGTCTAATCACCTATGCTTGCGTCATTTAGAAACAACGCACACCCG
>JABMPJ010000100.1 GCA_013203785.1 Lentisphaerota bacterium
GATTAAGATTACGAGCAGGATTAAGATTACGATTGGGACGAATGGCGAATCCTTCGGATCCAATGCCCTGCAACGCATCGCAGATGCACCCCATCGGTACCTTTTGAAAACTACCTACTTGCATGAGACGCATAATATGTTATCTTATGCAACTCATGAAGACCACGACTGACAGACAGGCTATGGCGCGTGAGCCGCTCAGTATGGTT
Source organism: Lentisphaerota bacterium (assembly GCA_013203785.1). Lineage (GTDB taxonomy): Bacteria > Verrucomicrobiota > Kiritimatiellia > UBA8416 > JABMPJ01 > JABMPJ01. Next base: position 210 of record JABMPJ010000100.1, read on the forward strand.
GAAATACGGGTGGCCGACCGGATTCGTCAGCTGCGCGGGGACACGGGCTACACGCTGGCTGATCTGGCCGAACAGTGTGAGCTTTCGGCCTCCTATCTTTCGAGGGTTGAGAACCACAAAGCGAGTGTCCCGCTGGCCAATCTGGAGCGTCTGGCCCAGGCGCTTGGCGTACAGATGACCGTCTTCTTTGAGGATGATGCCCAGAGCAGTCCCCTCTGCATCTGCCGGCGCGGTGAAGGCAAGAAGGCCCGCTTGCGGGGGCGCCGAGGCTATCCCTACGAGCTGCTGGCTCATCTCAAGTCCGGCAAGCTTCTGGAGCCCATGATTGTGGACGTCATCTCATCCACGGCACCCTCGCCTTTGAGCCAACATCCGGGCGAAGAGTTCAACTATGTGCTGGAGGGGGAGTGTCTGCTCTTCTACGGCCGCGACCGGATTCATTTGACCGAAGGGGATTCGGTGTATTACGACGCCACGATTCCCCACGGGGTATGTACGCCTCAAGAGGGGCGCTGCCGAATACTGGTCACGGTCGCCTCCCGTGACTACCTGTTTCATGGGGATCTCAAGAAGCTCTTGCGAGGAGAGCTGTCATGAAGCGGGTTCGCTGTGCCGTCGTAGGTGCGGGATGGTGGGCGTGCGAAGCACACTTGCCGGCATTGCAGAAGCATCCGAAGGCGGAATTGGTGGCTGTGCAGAAGCGGACACACGAGGCCGCCCAGAAGGTAGCGGATAATTTCGGGGCCCGACAGGCCTGCACAACCATGGAACAAGTGCTGGCGATTGACGATCTGGATGGTGTCATTATTTCGTCAACGCCCAACATGCATTTTGAACAGGCTCGCGCGGCTCTAGAACGTGGCCTGCATGTGCTCATCGAGAAGCCCATGACGATCACGGCGGCCGAAGCGCTCGAACTACAGGCGCTGGCGGAGCACAAACAGGTCGTATTGCTTGTGAGCTGTCCGTGGCACTATACAGCGCACGGTATCGCAGCACGCCAACTGATCCAGTCCGGTTCACTCGGCCGCGTGAAGATGATCAGTGTGCTGATGACGAACTTCACGCAGGGCCTTTATCGTGGTCTGCCATGGAGCAAAGTATTCGGCGACAGCGAAGCCTTTGAGAATGCCGCCCCCCCCTACCAGACACCTGGCCAAACCTCATACAGCGATCCGGCTGTCGCCGGCGGTGGTCACATTTACTGCCAGGTGTCACATGTGGCGGCCTACCTGAGTTTTTTGACCGGACAGCGGCCCGAGGAGGTCTTTGCGCGCTTTGACAATGCCGGAACCGATGTCGATGTTTATGACACGCTCAACATCAAACTGAATGGCGGCACGCTGGTCTCTCTGGCCTCAACGGGTGCAACAATCATGACGGACCGCAACTACGAGGTCCGGGTGTATGGGACGGAAGGTATGCTGTTCATGGAGCTGTGGAAGGGCAAGATGGCGTTCCACCACGGCGATCAGGTGACCCAGTATGACGATCTGGTTGAGGCCGATATCTACCCGATGTATGCGCCGACAAACAACTTCATTGAGGCGATTCTCGGGGAGGCACCCAATGGGTCGCCTGCCGAACTGGGCACCTCTGCCATGCAAGTGATCGAGGCCGCCTGCCGGTCGGCGGAGAGCCATCAGAATGAGAAGGTGGTATCACTATGAAACTGAAGCTGGCCTGCGCGGATTTTGCGTTTCCGCTGCTATCCCACGATCACGCACTGGACCTGATCGCCATGCTCGGCGTCGAGGGCGTTGACATCGGGCTGTTTCCCAACCGCTCACACTTCCAAGCAGAGGATTATCTCGCAGATCCGAGCGGGGCCGCTCGCGAGCTGTCTAGCAAAGTACGAGACCGCGGTCTGGACTTTGGCGACATCTTTCACCAATCGGGCGCGGATCTGCAGTCGCTCGCGGAGAATCATCCCGACACTGAGGAGCGGCGCCGCTCGCGGGACGCCTTTATGCGAGCCCTGGAGTTTACGACGCTGTGCCAGGCCAGACACATGACCACGTTGCCGGGGATTCATTGGGAGAACGAGTCGCATGACGATTCGTTCCAACGCTGCTGCGATGAACTGGCCTGGCGTGTCGAACAGGCGGCCCGGACGAATGTCGTGTATTCGGTTGAGCCACACATGTGGTCGGTGGCGCCGACCCCGCCGATGGCGCAGCGACTGGTCGACAGGACACCAGGGCTCACACTCACGCTCGATTACGGACACTACACAGCCCAAGGCGCGGCAGACCCGGAGATCGAGGGCCTGTGGGAGTCTGCGTCACATTTTCATGCCCGCTGCGCAGCGAAGGACAAGCTGCAGACATCGCTCGCTCGCAACACGATTGACTGGCCGGGCGTGGTCGCAGCGGCACAGCGCACACGGTACGACGGATACTTCGGCCTGGAGTACGTGATCATGGACGCCGAGATCATCGACGATGTGGACAATCTATCCCAAACGATCCTGCTGCGAGATGCGCTGCTCAGCTGTAACCAGGGACAACGATGAAGATTAAGAGCATAACGGCCCACCCCTTGAAGTATCCCGAACCGCACGATCACGGTGCACTTCGGTACATCACGCTGGCTCGCGTGGAGGCTGAGGATGGCACGGTCGGTTGGGGTGAGTGCATTAGCCAGTTTCCCGATTCGTGCCATGCGGTCAAAATCGTGGTTGAACATGGCTTTGCCCCTCTGCTGCTGGGCAAGGATGCGCTTGACGTTGAGGCGCGCTGGCAACAGATGCTGGACCGCGTCTGGTGGTACGGGCCCCAGGGCATCGCCGCATTCGCCATCAGCGCGGTGGATATGGCGATGTGGGATCTTAAAGGCAAGCTGACCGGGCTGCCGGTCTGCAATCTGATCGGCGGTAAACAGAAGGACAGAGTCATTGCGATGGCATCGATTCATCTCGATATGGATGACCTCGACTGGACGGTGAATGAGTTCAGATGGATGGCAGAGCAAGGGTATCGCATCGTTAAAGGGGGATGGGGCACGCGGCCAGAATCGGTATTCGGCACCGATGCGCGCCGCGACCTGGAGCTTGCGCGCCGCATCCGCGAGGTCATTGGAGAGGAAATCGATCTCGTGCTGGATGTTTTGGGTGCCCGGGTTCGCTGGGACGTACAGACCGCCATTGACCGCCTGCGTCAACTTGAACCCGCTCGCTTGCTATGGATCGAAGAGCCCCTGCCGCCGCAGGATTACAAGGCTCATAGAACGCTAAAACAGCGCATCAACACCCGGATCGGCACCGGCGAACAGGAGTGGAACGTCGACGGTTATCGGCGTTTGATCGAAGCGGGTGGCGTGGATGTGGTCCAGATGGATCCCGGTCGCTGCCAGGGCATCACGGGGTGCCGCAAAGTGATTCCGTTGATCGAGGCCGCCAACCTGACCTTTACTGCGCACACGTGGAGCAGTGCCATCAACACCGCCGCCAGTGTGCATCTCGTGGCCAGTTCCACGGCCGGCAGGTGTCTCGATTTTAAACCGCATGACTCCCCCATGCAGCACGAGCTGGTCAGCGACCCGTGGCTGCAACAGGACGGTCTATTGACCGTGCGTGAAGCGCCGGGGCTGGGAGTGACGGTCAATGAGGATGTGGTGAAACGCTATGCGTTTGAACTGTGAGCCTGCTGGCTGATCGGGGGCTCTGGGGCGTGGGGCATGGACTCAACAATCGGATCATAGTCTGATGATGTTTCAACTGGATAACAAAGTAGCGCTGATTACCGGTGCGGCGCAGGGCATGGGGCGCGCGGCGGCGCGCGCCCTCGCCGCACAGGGGGCGCGTGTAGCACTGGTGGACATCAACGTGGAAAAGGTTGCGCTCGTAGCTGACGCCATAGGGCCACAGGCCCGTGCTTATGGCACCGATGTATCCGACGTGGGACAGATTCACCAGTTGGTCGAGGATGTAGTGAAAGACATGGGCCGTATCGACGTTCTCGTGAACAATGCAGGGATCTGTCCGCGACTGCCGTTCATTGATTCAACCGAAGCTAACTGGGACACACTGCTCAACGTTAATGCCAAGAGCCAGTATTTCATGATGCAAGCGGTCTGTCCCGTGATGAAAGCACAGGGCGGTGGTCGCATCATCAACATGGCCTCGACGAGTGGGCGGGTCGGGGCGTTCGCGAATGCCAGTATCTACAGCGGCACCAAGGGTGCGATTGTGATGTTCAGCAAGTCCGTCGCTCGTGAGGTGGCGGCCGATAACATTCTGATCAATTGCGTGGCACCGGGATGCATCGCCACGGATATGATCACAGATCTCCCCGCAGAAAAGCGAGAGGCGCTATGCGAACAGATTCCCTTGAAGCGCCTCGGGACACCCGAGGAAGTTGCCGCGCTGGTGGTTTTTCTCGCGTCGGACGAGTGCAGCTACTGCACCGGCGCCACATTTGATGTAACGGGCGGTTGGGTGATGGTATGAAGATCGGCTTTCTTCCTTTCTACGTCGATTACTACGAGGGTATTTGCGCCTCGTTCCCGGCGGAGAAGCTGGCCAATGCCCGGCGCTGTGCCGACGCTCTGGCGGTTTACGGCGAGGTGTGCTGGGACGGTGAATTGATCCAGGACCGTGATCAGGCCGCAGAGACCGGCCGATCGCTGTGCGAGCAGGAGGTGGATTGCGCGGTGGTGTTTACGAGCATCGCTGTATTTGGCGGGATTTCATTCGCGGCGTTGGAGGAGCTGGATGTACCCATTCTGATTTGGAATGCGCAGCAGATTCAATCCGTCGGCCCGGACTACAGCACGGAGGAGATCGTACGTAACACCGTGCAGATCGGCACGCAGGCACTGGCCAACACACTCATGAGGCACGGACGCTGGTTTCGCGTCGTGACCGGGTATGAACAGAGCGCGCGCACCGCGGAGGAGTTGCGACGCTTCTTCGGTGCGATCAAGGCGGTACACGCGGTGAGGAAGGCGCGCCTGCTGGCGATTGGTGCTGGTTTCCCCATGATGACGGATATTGTGATCGATGAAGAAGCGCTGAAACGCGATCTCGGCACAACCGTCATCCATATTACAGCACAGGAGTTGACCCGTCGCTACGAGGAGACGCCGGCGACGGCCTTGGACCATGCACGCATAGAGGAGCTGAGTGCCGATGAGGCTCAACGATCGGCGCGGCTTTCGCATGTCCTCCAATCCCTCGTCGAGGAGCATCACGCTGACGCAGGGACCTTGAACTGCCACGGCGAGGTCTGCCTTCAAAATCCGGCCATTGGCATCACCGCCTGCTACGCACTAGGGGAGCAAAATAGCCAAGGCCGACCGTTTGCGTGCACGGGTGATCTTCCTACGGCTATAGCCATGCTGATCATGAAAGTCCTCTCTGGCGTCGCGCTGTATACAGAGGTCCAAGTGATGGATGAGGCGCGAGGTGCCATTGTCATCGCCAATTCAGGAGAGGGCGAGGAGGCGATTCGTCGCCGCAACACAGAGTCGGTCGTGCGTGGTAACGCAAGCTTCACAGGTTGCCACGGCAAGGGTGCCTCCTTTTCTTATCCTCTGGAACCGGATCCCGCGACTCTGGTTAGTTTCACACCCTCGCCTTGTGGTGCCCGACCCTATCGCCTGATTGTCGCCGAGGGCCATATTCTGGATGACGTGCTGCCGGGTGCCGGAGGAGTGGCGGGGTACTTTATGTTTTCAGACGAGGACTTTCACGGAGCCTATACGCGCTGGATGGAAGCGGGTGCCGTGCATCATGCGGCAACCTCCTTGGGGCATTGGACCCGAGAATTAAAGACTATAGCTGAGTTGTTGAACATTGATTATGTGGAGGTATAGGGCATGCAGCGGAATATCCATTTACCGCAAGTAGAACTGACGATGGAATCGGTCACCGTTGTTCGCTGGCTCGTGTCGGTCGGCGATACGATCAAGGCGGAGCAACCGATCATGGAGGTCGAGACGCAGAAAGCCGTCACGGAGGTCCCCTCCCCGGAGGCCGGCGTCGTACGCGTCCTCTGCGTTCAGGAGGACGACGAGATTCTTGAGAAGGCCCTGATCTGCGTCCTGACCGATACGGCTGAAGAAGCCCTAGCGGCGGCAAGCGAGGCTGCCGCAAATAGCGGGGACACTGCGACGACGGAACCCCTTGTTCCTGGCTCAGAGCCCAAGACATCGGCCGCGCCAGCAGGGCAGGTTAAAGCCTCACCGGCCGCGCGGAAACTGGCCCGAGAGCGGGGCCTCGACCTCGCTACGGTCACCGGATCGGGACCGGGAGGTCGAATCACCCCAGAGGACGTAGAGGCCATCGGGCGTACGGCGACGAAAGATGACCGTGTCGATGAAGGCACCCCGGTCACAGCGGCCCAGCGCGCACGGATTCAGCAGATGCAGACATCGCTCGCGGAGATCCCACAGTTCCAGGTGTCCCGGCAGATGGATGTGGCACCGCTCGCCCACGGGAGCGGTGATGTGACCTTCACGCACCGCCTGATCCTCTGCGTCGCACAGGCGCTCAAGGCCCATCCCGCGTTGCGCACACGCTTGCGCGACGATCATACCTTCGTTGAACCGGTCAGCGTGGCGGTAGCCATGGAGACGGAACACGGCTTGGTGGCACCCGTGATTCGAGAAGCCGCCGGGCGATCCCTGGATGATATCGCTGCAACGGTCAGGGACTTCAAGGATCGAGCCAACCGCCGCACCCTCAAGACCAACGAACTCAATGATGGGCTCTTTGCCATCAGCAATCTGGGCATGCTAGGCGTGGACCAGTTTACACCATTCGTCTTTCACGGACAGACCGCCGTGCTGGCGATTGGACGCGCCGTTTGTCCCGCGAGCGGAGAGGGATCGATCGCATGGTTTACACTTGGGGTCGATCACCGTGTGGTCGATGGGGCGGCCGCCGCACGATTTCTGGAAGCGCTCCAGCAGGAAATCGCACACCTGGATTCAACGACATCATGAGACTACTCGAACATCAGGCCAAGAAGCTCTTAGAGCCCTTTGGGCTGCCCTTCACACATGGTGTCGTGATTAGGGAGGCCGGGGCCGTGGTATCGGCTATCGCTTCACTTACGCCTTCGTCTGCATGGGTTCTCAAAGCACAGGTCCCCTTTGGGGGCAGAGGGAAGGCCGGAGCGATCCGCTTCGTGACCTCCGAGGACGAGGCCGTTATCCAGGCCCGCGAGCTATTCGCATTGCGCATCCGTGACACGGCGGTCCACGCCGTCTCCATCGAGCCGCGAATGGCATTCAGCAGGGAGTTTTACGTCGGTGTGGCCTGGGATACCGCCGCCAGATTGCCCGTGGCCATCCTGAGCTTGGCGGGCGGCGTGGATGTCGAAGCCTCCTCTGAACATCAGGTGGTGCGACGGACGTTTGATCCCGGGCACGGATTGTCGCCCTACGAAGGGCGCGAGATGGCCGAGATGCTGCACCTGACAGGCAAGACTCTGACCGCGCTGGGCACCATGCTCCATCGCCTCGCCGCAGCCTTTGTGGAGGTCGATGCTCTCACCCTTGAGATCAATCCGCTGATCGAGACGGACAACGGTGCCCTGCTCGGCTTGGATGCCCATCTCGAGATCGAGGATGATGCTCTGGCGCGCCAGCAGGATCGGCTTGGCGCTTTGGGCGAGCTGGTCGCGTCACCCACCGGACGCGAGCCGACACCGCTGGAATTGGAGGCGCAACGGATCGATGCCATGGATCATCGCGGCGTGGCGGGGCGGGTCGTTGAATTCGACGGGGATCTGGCCCTGCTGATCGGTGGCGGCGGAGCCAGCCTGACCGTGTTTGACGCCGTACGGCGACACGGGGGCAGACCGGCAAACTATTGCGAGGTGGGCGGCAACCCCACGGAGGAAAAGGTCGCGGCATTGACTGCCCTGCTCCTCTCCAAGCCTGGTGTGGTCCATCTGGCGGTGATCATGAACGTGGTGAACAACACACGTGCGGATGTGATGGCGCGGGGGGTTGTGGACGGGGTACGACAGGCCGGACGCGAACCGGCAGAGACCATCACCGTATTCCGCATCCCGGGGTCGTGGGAACCAGAGGCCTCGGCCATCATGGCCGAAGCGGGTGTGCACGCGCTCGGACGCGATGTCTCGCTCGATGAAGCGGCTCGACTCGCCGTAGAGAGGAGCGGAACCCATGTGGCTTGACCCCGAAGACAGGATTTTGGTGCAGGGCATCACGGGCCGCGAAGCCCGTGGAATGGTAGAGGACAGCCTGGCCTATGGCAGTCGCATTGTCTCCGGGGTGACACCGGGAAAGGGCGGTCAGGAGGTCCAAGGCGTACCGGTGTTCAATACGGTCCGCGACGCGGTGGAGCAAACCGGCGCGACCGTGAGTGTGATCTCCGTGCCGGCCCCAGCCGTGCTGGATGCGGGCCTTGAGGCGTTAGCGCACGGGATCAAGCTAATGTTGATCATGAGTGAACGGATCCCTCGTATGGATACGTGTCGCCTTCTGATCGCCGCACGAGCGGCGGGTTGCACCGTGGTCGGCCCCAACACGCTGGGGCTCATTCGGCCCGGCGTCGCCAAGCTCGGAACGATCGGCGGGCGCGTCGACAACGTGACACAGTCGTTCTCCCCCGGGCGCGTCGCGGTGCTCTCTCGCAGTGGTGGGATGACCACGGAAATTGCGAGCTTTCTCACGAGCCGAGGGATTGGTCAGAGTATCGCGATCGGAGTGGGTGGCGATGCGCTCATAGGGTCACACTTCACCGAGCTCATCGTCTCCCTCGAAGACGATCCCTCAACCGATGCGGTGGTCATTTATGGAGAGCCAGGCGGCGTGGCTGAGGAGCAGTTGGCTGATCGACTGAAAGCGCGGCCGAGTCGATTGCGCATCAATGCATTTCTATCCGGACACTTCGTCGACGACATGGAGGGCGTCCGTTTCGGGCATGCCGCCGTGATCGTCGAGAAGGGGCGAGGATCGGTTCGGGGAAAGACGGAGGCCCTGCGTGCGGCGGGTGTTTTCGTGGCCGACCGCTTTGATGACATTCTAGAAGGACTGTAAATGGTTTCGGCCTCACGCAGGCGAGGCGGCCATTCGTTGACGGTGACGTGAGGTAACATCATGAGCGAGTTTTGGAAGACAGATATATCACGGGTAAGGCCCAATGAGATCCTGGTGCGAGGATATCCTATTGAGCAACTGGCCAAAGGCAGGAGCTTTGGGGATGTCGTCTATCTCCTATTGACCGGCGAGCTGCCGACGCGGGATGAGGGTGCCCTTGTGGAAGCCATGCTGGTCGCCTGCTGTGAGCACAGTCTGGCCGCACCGAGCACCGATGCGGTACGATTTGTCGCCTCCTCGGGTGTGCCACTACAGACCGCCGTAGCCGCGGGCGTGAGTGCGATCGGCGATGTACATGGCGGGGCGATTGAGCCCTGCGCGATGTTGCTCCAAGCCGCAGTGTCTGCGGCACGGTCAGCACATGATGTCTTGACCGCCCTGCGCCAGGAGAAGAAGCGGTTGCCAGGCTATGGTCATCCGGTCCATGACAAGGATCCGCGCACACGGGTGCTTTTTGAACTGGCCGAACAGATGGAATTGACGGGGCCACATGTCGCGCTGGCCCGGGAGTTGGAGGACGCAACCGAAGCCGTTATTGGTAAGCGACTGCCCCTCAACGTCGATGGAGCGATCGCCGCTTTGATGTGTGACATGGGAATCGATCCCGCGCTGGGAAAATCCTTCTTCATCATCGGGAGAACACCTGGCTATGTTGCGCATGCGCATGAACAGATGACCCAGGAACGCCCGTTCAAGGCACCCACGTATGACGACATCAGCTATGCAGGTCCGGATCGGAGAGAGGTACCAGAGAGGAAACTATGAGTGAACGTCAATTAACCATGGCCATGGCGATTAACGAGGCCATCGGCAATGAAATGCGACGCAACAAGGAACTCATCCTGCTGGGGCAGGATATTGGACCCTATGGGGGCACGTTTGGCGTCTATCGCGGCTTGTACGATGAGTTCGGGGAAGACCGCGTGAAGGACGGTCCGCTCTGCGAGGCCGCTACGACTGGGTTCGGAGTCGGGTTGGCCCTGGCCGGTATGCCGACCATTGTTGAAATCGAGTTCATCGACTTCATGACGCTGGCATCCGATGCGCTCTGCAACCAGGCGGCCAAGATGCGCTACTTCTTTGGGGGCCAGGTTCAGATACCGCTCGTGGTCCGCACGCCGATTGTCAACCGTCTGGGGCTGGGGGCGCAGCATTCCCAGAGCCTGGAAGCCTGGCTGATGCATGTGCCGGGGTTGAGGGTGATGGTCCCCTCTAACGCGACCGATGCCAAGGGCCTGATGCTGTCGGCCATCCGAGATGGCAACCCCTGTGTCTTCATTGAACACGTACGCCTCTACGGCCAGAAAGCTCCCGTGCCTGAGGCGGACGTGCCCATTGAGCTCGGCAAACTCCGTGTCGCCCGGGAAGGGAAGGATATATCGTTGATCACCTACAGTGGTATGGTGAAGCCCTGCCTTGATGCCGCCGAGGCACTTGCAGCAGAGGGCGTAGACTGCGAAGTCCTCGATCTGCGTACTCTGGCACCGCTGGACCGCGAAGGCATCTGGTCCTCCGTACGGAAGACCGGGCGGGCGGTCATCGCTCATGAAGCGGTAAAGACCGCCGGCGTCGGTGCTGAAATTGGTCAAACCATCATGGAGGGTGCGTTTGATTATCTACAGGCACCGGTGGTAAGGGTCGCGTCACGCGATCTTCCCATTCCCACCGGTACGCTTCAAAATCTTGTATTCCCGGATACCGCTGATGTGGTTCAAGCCGTCAAAGAGGTGATGCAATGAGTCTGACCATTGATACCCATACGTTAGAGGGATGGCACAGCACCATGTGCCTGATTCGCGCCTTCGAAGAAGAAGCCATTGACAGCTTCCGTAAAGGGCGCTTCACAGGCAGCACCCATCCGTGCATCGGTCAGGAGGCCATTGCGGTCGGCGCGGCCGCGGCCCTGCAACCCACCGACCAGGTCTTTGCCACCTACCGTGGTCACGGCCATGCCATAGCCAAGGGCGCGGATCCCAAGCGCCTCATGGCAGAGTTACTCTGCAAGGTGACCGGCTGTAGCGGTGGTCGAGGTGGATCCATGCACCTGTGCGATATCGAAAGGGATTTCTGGGGCACGAACGCCATCGTCGCCGCACACATCCCCATTGCGGGCGGCATGGCGATGGCGAATAAGCTGCGCAAGAACAACAAGGTCACCGTGGTCTACTTCGGAGACGGCGCCAGCTGTGAGGGGGCCTTCTTTGAGACCCTGAACATGGCCGCGCTCTGGAAGGTGCCGCTCGTGCTGGTGTGCGAGAATAACGGATACGCCATCTCTGTCCCAACGCATAAGGCCATACCCAATGCGGATGTGGTTCAGCGCGCGCAGGGCTTCGCCCTCGCCGGTGTCTGTGTCGATGGAAACGACCCTGTTGCCGTCAACCAGGGCGTCGCGGAGGCCGTTCACCGTGCACGACAGGGCGATGGGCCGACGCTCGTCGAATGCAAGACCACCCGTTGGGAGCGGCACAGTGCCATCTCGGCAGGAAAATACGACGATGAGGAAGAGGCGATGAAATGGAAGACGGTCGATCCGATTCCCCGTTTTGAGACGGTTCTACGAGAACAGGGCATCAGCCAGGAAACGCTTGATCAGCATCGCGACGAGGCCAAGCGCGTCATCGCAGACGCCATCGCGTTTGCGGAGAGCAGCGCGGCCCCGAGCCCGGAGAGTGTCGCAGATTTTGTATTTGCCTGAATAGAAGCGACTCCTCACACCGATCAAAAGCCATGACGTGGCAAGGCATGAAAGACATAGCATGAAGATCAAACAGATTGAGGCCATTCCCCTTGTGCGGGAGCTCAAAGAGGTTTTCCAGGGCGGTACGTACAAGATTACCAGCCGGAACACAATTGTCACCCGCGTCGAACTTGAGGGCGGCATCATCGGGGAGACTTTCGGCGGCGATGAGGATCAGTATCACATGGAGGTCTGCCGACTGGTCAATGAGCACTATCGACCCCTGCTGGTCGGCCAGGACGTGCGCGACATCGAACGACTGTGGGACCAGATGTGGAATGTCCGAGTCGATTTTGGCAACCGCGGCATTCATACGCTGGATCTGGCCAAGCACTGCATCCATACGCAGGCGATTGCGGCCGCAGATATCGCCCTCTGGGACGCGCTCGGCAAAGCGCTTGGGCAGCCCGTGTACAAGCTGCTGGGTGGCTTTCGTGATCGCGTGCCTGTCATCGCCATCGGCGGCTACATGAATAAAGGGACGACGCTCGATGATCTGGAAGAGGAGGTGATGCACTACCTGGAACAGGGCGTCGCCGGCATGAAACTCAAAGTGGGTAAACGATCCGTCGAGGAGGACATCCAGCGTGCCGGGCGGGTCCGCCATGTCGCGGGCGATGCGTTTCATCTCTGCGTGGATGCCAATCAATCCTGGACCATCGAGCAGGCCATGGCCTTTGCGCGCGGCGCGGCCGACCTGGACTTGGCCTGGCTAGAGGAACCCGTTCGTTGGCACGATCAGATCGAGGGCAACGCACGGGTACGCGCCCTGGGTATCCCGGTCAACGTCGGGCAAGGTGAAATCTCACGCCACGGCTGCCGCGACCTCATCACTCGCGGTGCGGTCGACATACTGAATGTGGATGCCACCATTGCCGCAGGAGTTACCGAGTGGCGCCGGATTGCCGCCATGGCGGCCTGCTTTGGCGTCAAGATGGCGCACCACGAGGAGCCTCAGGTGGCGCTGCACCTTCTGGCGGGCGTGTCAAACGGCCTGTGCGTGGAGTTCTTTCCCAATCGACAGCGCGATCCCATGTGGTTCGATCTTCCCCAAGAGCCGCCCACGATAGAGAGCGGACAGATGGTTCTCAATGACCAGCCTGGCTTTGGCATGCCGCTCTCAGCAGATACCATTGAGAAGTGGCGTGCGCCTCTTTAGGCTAAAGTCCTCCGTTAAGCACAGCTTCGCCGGGGTTATGGTGGCGATCCACGCAGAGAGAAGAAAACAAGTTTGCATGGCCCATGTATGGTCGTATAGGGTGCGGGCTTCCGGAATCTGAAATGCCTAACCGATTGATCCGACATGAGCTTGGACGCACTGCACAATCTATTGTTGAGCCAACCGCTGGTGGTGCTTTTTGCCTTGATGGCCACGGGCCTCATGCTGGGCAACGTCAAACTAAAGGGCATTAGCTTGGGGAGTTCGGGCGTGCTGTTCACAGCGTTGCTGGCAGGCCATCTGGGCTATTCTATTCCGGCGGGTGTTGGCACGCTGGGGCTGGTGCTATTTGTCTACTGTGTCGGCATCGGCGCGGGCGACCGCTTTTTTGCGTCGCTGGTGCGCGAGGGCACAGCGCTGGCCAAGCTGGCGGTGCTGATTGTGGTGCTGGGCGCGGCCATGACCTGGATCGGCGCTAGACTGCTACACCTGCCGGCCGGCCTCGCCACAGGTATTTTCGCCGGCGCGCTGACCAGTACCCCGGCGCTCGCTGCCGCGACAGAAGGCATGGCCCTGGCGGGCAACGGCGGCGCGGATGCGGTCAGCATAGGCTACGGCATCGCCTATCCCTTCGGCGTCATCGGGGTCGTACTGTTTGTTCAGGTGCTGCCCCGCATTCTTAAGCTTGATCTGGATTCCATCACCGATAAATCGAATGCCGCGGGCGGGAACCGGGTGGAAAATGTGCTGGTGGAAGTGACGAACCCCAACCTATTCGGCCAGCGGATTTCGGAATCGGGCATCACCAATTTCAACGCCTGCCAGATCTGTCGCATCTATTCAGGCGACAGCCTCGTGCCGCTGACATACGACGACATCTTTTCGGAGAACCAGATCCTGCTGCTGGTCGGCCTGAACAGCGAATTGAAAATCGCCATCGACCTGATCGGCCGGCGCAGCGACCGCAAACTGCCGCAGGATGTTGAGAATGAGCGTCAACAACTGATCGTCATAGCGCCAGCCTTTATCGGCCAGAAACTCGGCGATGTGGCACCGCTCAGGAACTACGGCGTGGTCGTCACCCGCATCACGCGCCTGGGGCTGACGTTTGTTCCCAATGCCAGCACCGTGATTGAGCGGCACGACCACGTCACCTGCGTCGGTCGCGTGGACGATCTGAAGAAGTTCTCCGTGGCGGTGGGCCACCGCACCAGCGCGGTGGACGCGACCTGCCTCCTCTCCCTGTCCGTCGGGCTTACCCTGGGCATCATATTGGGTCTGCTGCCCTTCGGCCTGCCTGGTGGAAAACCGATCACCCTCGGCCTGGCGGGCGGCCCGCTGTTTGTGGCGCTGATCCTCGGACACTTTGGGAAGATTGGCCCGATCGTCGGTTTTATTCCACGCCAGACGCGCATGCTCCTACAGGAGATCGGGCTGGTCTTCTTTCTGGCCAACGCCGGCGTACGCGGCGGCGGCGCCCTGTTAAGTACGCTGCAAGAACACGGCATCATGCTCTTCGTCCTCGGCATCTGCGTCTCCGTCCTGCCGCTGATTGTGGCCTGGCCCATCGCCACGAAGCATTTCAAGATGAATCCGCTGCAGGCGCTCGGCGGCATCTGCGGCGGCATGACCTCAACCCCTGCCCTCGGTGCCATTACCGCCAAAACCGACTCGCAGACGCCGGTCATCAGCTATGTCTCCGCCTATCCCGTCGCGCTGATTTTCATGATCATCGTCGCAAAACTGCTGGTCGCACTGATCAGCTAGTCCGAGGGGGAAAGGTTACTGACCCAAGCGCACCGGAGCGCTGCCGTTGCGGGCGGATTCGTAGATGGCGGTAATGAAGGCCACAGAGCGTCGCCCCTCTGTCCCCGTTACAAAGGGGGCCCGCTCTTCGCGAATAGCCTCAACCAGATCCTCAACGATGGGCGTGTGCCCCATGTCGACGGAGCCCACGGCGGTGCCGGGCGCGACCTCTTTTGAGGGCGCGTTGGATGCTTCGGTGTCGCGGCGTGCTTGGTCTGACAGGATGGTTTCGCGCGCGGCAGCCTCGTCCGGTGTCGGGTCGATTAGATCCATCGTGCGGAGCCGGTCAGCGCTGAATGCACAGGAGCCGCGCGACCCGACCAATTCGATGTACGACTCGTATTCCGGGTAGGCCAGCGTGGTGCCGTCCAAGATACCGTGCGCCCCGTTGGAGAATGTGGCCAGTGCATGGGCCACGGTCTCCACCTCAATGTGGCGGCCCGCCGATGAGGTCACCGCGATCACCTCCTCCACCTGCCCCATGAACCACAGAAAGAGATCCACACAGTGGATGCCCTGATTCATGAGGCACCCTCCCCCGTCAACGTCCCATGTACCACGCCACGCCCCCGAATCGTAGTATTCCTGCGTGCGGTAATACATGATGTGGGCACTGCCGGTGTAGAGCTCACCGAGTAGACCGTCACTGATCAGGCTGCGGAGCGTGCGTGCCAGCGGTTTAAAGCGGGACTGGAATACGCAGGCGATCCTCGCGCCGCTCCTGGCCTCGGCCGCGAGAAGCTGGTCGATCCGCTCCGTCGTAATCTCAAGAGGTTTTTCAACCAGAACATGCTTGCCAGCCTCCAGCACCTTCAAGGCCGGATCGAGATGGTAGGCGTTCGGCGTGCCGATCGTGGCTACGTCGATGAGGTCCGCCGCCAATAGGTCGCCGACATCCGTGAAGTGCGGGACGCCCCGCTCCTCTCCAACCCTGCGGGCCACGTCAGCGCGGATATCGCACACAGCAGTCAGTGTAGCCCCCCGTGCCTGCTCAATTGCATAGAAGTGTGACGGCGCAATGGCGCCCAAGCCAATCACTCCAAACCGGATGTTCCTTTCGCTCAAAAGGCTCCCTTCAAGATGCTTGGTCTGGGCGTGATCGCTGCCGTCGTGTAATGGGAATGCATGAATGGTGCTGTCTCCTTACCTTAGTTGGAACCGCCGTTCTTCCTTCCACCGAGTAAGCTATGAGGAACCGGGGCACCGGTCAAGATGATCCCGGCTCGCGCGTTCCGGCCTGACCTTGGCCGGAACGCGCACCATAGTGTCGCGCCTCGCTGTGTTCGGCCGGGAACATATGGTAGTGGCCAGCGAGTCCCCGCCAGAGTCATGGCGGGCGGTGAAGCGGGCATCGAGACCGTCCTTGTACAAACCGGCGTGACCGCCGAGCAAGGCATCACACAGTTCGCCTACTGCCGGTCGCTGGTGCTATCGAGCATCGCGGCCATTCCCGAATAGGAGCGGCCCAAGAGGGAATGGGCAGGGAGAGGTTTGCGGGGTCTATCCCTCAAGGGGTAATCGGGTTTGACACGTAGCGAAGGGCCATTATGCCTCGAAGGTCGATCGGACCTTGTCCTTGCCGACCAGCTGCCAGAGGAGTCTGTGGTTCTTCGCTTCATGGCGAATGCGGCCGGCGGGAATGGCTGGCGAGAGCCCAAGCGTGTCCGCAAACTCGCGAATCTGCACGGGTGTCGAACGGGGACCCAGCCGATGTGAGCGCCAAGCTGACGTGGGTATCAGCGCCTCGGAGGCGAGCTGGTCGGCCTCCCGTTCCATGGGTGACGAGCCCCCGGCTTCGAGGTCGTCAAAGAAGACCTCCTCCTCACCCTCCAGATGCAGGGCCACATGAGCCAGCTCATGAGCGAGAGTAAACCAGAAGTTGTCGAGACGGTCGTAACGGAGGGTCAACGCGACCATGGGCCGCTCATCCGGCATCATGAGGGCCGCGCCATCGAGATAGGTTTTGGGAAGATGGCGCTCCACAACAAGGTGAATACCGTGCTTTGAGAGGTATTCACGTGCCAGAGAGACGCCCTCATCGAAATAGCTCAGACGCACGACCTCCTTGATAAAGGCCTGCGTCACGGTTCCGGGCTCGTACGGCACCAGATCCTGTTCGTGAGCCAACCGCATAACCCGGATCTTCCAGGCGCAGAGCGCGTAGGGGTCCATCTCCTTGCCGTCGCGGACGTGCTGGCGCGCGTACATGGGAAGCGCCGCGTCGGCACCAAAAGGAGCCACAAATTCGCGCATCAGCGTCTCGGCATGTTCACGCACACGCTGCGGTGAACCCGGGAACTCAATCCAGCCGCGCTTACGCATTTCCACGACCGGGAAACGGTCCCATTCGATGGCGTCGGCCGCATCGGGCAACTGGGCCTCCAGCTCTCCGAGTAGCGACGCCGCCGGGATGCCTAGCCCCTTGTGCAGCCGACGCATCATGGACAAGCTCAACGGCCGCTTGCCGGAAAGTACTTCCGAAACCCGGCTGGGACTTCCCAGGTAGGGAATCAGCTCCTTTTGCTTCAGGCCAGACTGCGCCATGCGAAACTTGATCGCCTCGATAGGGTCCGGCAGGGGGATGGGATGTGCCTTCTCTTCATAGAGCTCAACCAGCGTCGCCCACACATCGAGTTCGGCTTCCTCGGCGGAACCCGGTTCGGCGTCCATCAACTGCTCAACGCAGGCCAGAGCCTTTTCGTATTGCTCTTCATTCTTTATCACAAAAGGCTTCATCGCTCGTTACCTCCCCCGAGTGATCACACCGCTGTTGCGTCTATCTTGTCATATTCGGCATGGCTGCCGATGAAACGGATATACAGGATTCCGGTGTTGTAGTGCACCTTCACGACCAACCGATAGTTGTTCCCACAAATATTGAAGACGACCCGGTTCCCCGGCACGATACTGGCGCTACCGTAATGCGCCTTAACCTCCGCTGGGGTGCGCCATGCTGCATCTTGCGCCTCTGCGTACCATGCCAGCAGGGCCGGTCGGGCATTGGGGACACGCTCCCAGAACTCCCGCAACGTCCTCTTCTTGATCACCCGCATTTACAATATTCCCATAGCTGTACCGTAGTTACAATGATTATTTCCCATTACGGGAAATGTCTGCGCATCGTCCGTGACTCACGATGTCGGTACTTTCTTCTCTCCGAGGAGGTACGCTTCCATGTCGGATTCGGTAGTGCGCCTCATATCAGCCGCGAGCTTGCGTTGGTAAGGGGGACGTTCTGGCCGTTGAGAAGTACGGCAACGACTTTCTCCTGCCGTTTCCCAGTGAGCAGCGGCCGGAAGTGGGTGGCCACGTCTGCGGAGGACAGAAACGCCTCGGGTGTTAGCCTGCCGGCCGAGACGCGCTTGCCGAGCTCGATGGCGGCCTTAATCTGGGCCACTTTGGCCGGTCCAAGCCCGTGAACGGCGGATAGTTCTTCGACATGAGCCCGGTCAATGCCCTCGATCCCACCGAACTGGTTCAAGAGCTGCCTAGCAAAGGTGGTTGCATTCTGGCCTGCCACGCCTTTTTGAAACGTCCCCTGGCCGACACGTAGCACAACGGCGAGTAGCTCGGTAGGGCTAAGGCTCTCAGCGCCGTTCGCGAGCAGTTTCTCGCGCGGTCGCTCCTCTGCAGGCCAACTCTTTATGCGGTCTGATTGCATCCTGTCCTTTATGCTTGCCGGTTTAATGCACTGTCTTCCCGACAAGGTCAAGGTCCGGTAGTTAGCTAGTGACTAGATGGTGAGTGCTCCAGCCGCCATTCACGGGCATCAACGCAGCTTGTCCACCGGGCTCTGTTGGCGTCGCGGTGGGGGAATGGCGGTGCCTCCTCACCTTAGTTGGAACCGCCATCCTTACGCCTGCCGAGTAGACTACAGCTTACCGGGACACCGTTCAAGGTGATCCCGGCCCGCGCGTTCCGGCCTGACCTTGGCCGTAACGCGCGCCATGGTTTTTCCCTGCAAGGAGGCGAGACCATCCAGCCTTGAGAGATATAGACAGGAAAGAGGAGGCCCTCTTCCCTGCGTTTTGGTCTTACAGACACCAGGCAAAACAAGGGACCCTTTTCCCTCCGATCACGGCACCACCTCCGTTGGTGCCTGCCGTACCGGTCGAGAGCTTCGCTCTCTCTCGCGGCTCTCACCGCGCACCCACTTGTCCTCCATAGCCTCTTGACCAACATAGCCTTTGGCGACGTTGGTTCGGCGAAGGAGGAACCACCGCCACTACCGACCGCATCACATCCAACCCCCGTACCCCCTTCCTTCAATCCCGACCACACCACGACGCTACCGCGTCGTGGTGTGGTCTACGCCCTCCGCTCCGGCCCGGCTGCGCCGGGCCTACGCTATCCCGCTGCCACCGGGCATGTCACGGGCCGTGCTGCATCCTCGCTGCGCTCGGGCACGTCCCGCGCCATGCCCTGCGTGGTTGGCGAGGTCCACCGCTCCACGCCGTGTGCGTCCGCAAGGATCACGCC
>JABMPJ010000101.1 GCA_013203785.1 Lentisphaerota bacterium
ACGTTCAGGGGGTTCTGAAGTAGAAACGCACGACCGTGTTTTGGGTGTGCGCGGCTCGTTTATCGCTGGTCGACAACCGGTAACCGCAGGCAGCTACTCCTGTTCGACAACGACGCTGCCGGTCACCCCGTAAGCATCGGTACACTGAACCACGTTCACACCGCCCTTGCTGCTGCGGTAAACCACCGTGTCGGAGCCTTGGCCGGCAATGATGATGCCGACATCAGGATAGAGTGTGACCCATGTGAAGGGTGCCGTGGCGTCCTCGCCGTCGACCGTGCTGTTGCGCTCGACCGTGATCGTGCTGAGCGTCGATCCGCCCGGGATCACCGCCGGTGTGGCGGTCAGAACCAGACCGTATTGCTCGGCCATCTGCCGCACCGTCGCAAAACCCTCATTGTCATACTGGTCACGGGCGATGATCGTGTTCATGCCGTTGGCACCAAAGCGCACGTAGGTAGCGTTGTAGCCGCCCGACCCGACGATCCGTCCCAGGGAGGGATCCGTCACAATCCATGTCAGCGGCAGGCCCAGCTCACTGCCTCGGCTATTGGTGGAGATTACAAATTCAACAATGTTGCTGCCCGGTGTCAGATCAACGTAGGCTGGCTCAATAATCAGCGCGATCAATCCCGTGGCCTCATCGCAACCCGGCATAAGCAGGGAGACCCCGCAAACGATCAAACAGAGGCAGACGATCCCGAGCAGCAGTTTCTTCATAGTAATCCCTCACTGAAGTGGACCGCCATAGTCTCAAAGCGCCCAAGGACTGTCAAGCGGACGGTGGGGCCCCAAGATTTCGGACTGTGGATTTCGGATTCACTCCCGTGGGACAGCGTCTCGGTTGGGTCTGGATCTATTTCTGTGGGTCACGACACTCTTGAGGGCGAGTGGCGCTTTCCGTTCGAGCGTACCCGCATGTTGCTGCTCGATCTGCTGGATCGCGATCCCGACTAACAAGTGCTTTCATCTCGACGGTCAGACCGACTAATCGACGTAGGGACTACGGCGGCGCGCCATGGTGCGGAACTCGGTGTGAGGCCGGAAGCGTTCCCACTGCTCCAGACCGGAGAGCGAATCGATTTCGAATGGAATGCCAGTCTCAAACATGGCGGCGAATGGGTTCATGCCGCCGATCACAATTATACCCGTACGACCCGCAGACACAGGGACATCCAGAAGCGGCTGGTTGGGCTGGCCGATCACCAGTATTCCGGAGAGCCCCAACGCCTGCCGCTCTCTGCCGCTCTCTACAACCGCGTCCAGCGCGACGGTTGGTACCTCTCGGAAGCTCGCACCGATGATACCGGTCCCGTTCTCCGCACAGGCTGCTACACGCGTCATACCGGCCTTGATGAAGACTTCCAGCGGATCCATGGTGCTCCCGGCGTAGTCGATCATCTGCACAAATCGTACGGGCTTGCCGTCGCACATCTCAAGCAGCCCCCCGAACCGGGAGACCACTGGTACCCCGCGCTTCAACATCATCCCGTTTACCACCACGCTGCATACCGTGGCGAGCCCGACCCGACCGGGCGGAATCCGCACCCCCGCCAGAACATCTCCCTGTTCCGCGAAGGCCAGTCGATCCCCCATACCCAGTCCTGCCGAGAGGACGGGTTGAATCGCCTGAAGGGCTCGCGTTAGATCCTGCCGCTTGAGCGTGGCCACGTTAGCGGTGATCGACCCGCTCTCCTTGTCTGGATCGAACGTCATCCGGTAAGCCAATACATCCACCCGTGCCGCGACGAACCCAAGCCGCTCAATCACATGGGACCGAGCGAGCTCTTCACGGCCAGCCGATAACAGGCGCCGGCCCTCGCGCCGACTCACGCACTCCGTCAATCCCGCCTCGTCCAGTCGACCGAGCCGGAACCGAATGGTTCGAGGTCGGACGCTCACGCCCATCTTCATCAGGCCGCGCCCGATGCGTGACGCTCTCGATGGTGACAGCGATCGTCAGCGACGGCGCGGCATGGACCGATCGGACAACGCTCAACTCGAGCTCGCCATTCCCCTCTCCGTCGCTGGACATCCGGTAGCCGGCCACGTAGTCGGGCGTCGCTGCCACGACGTTCTCCAGCCCCGCGACCGGCACAACCCAGGTGGTGTAGGTCTCCGATGCGCCTGCGGGAAGATAGCAGGGAAGGAACATCAGCTCTACCGTGCGGCTCCCGCTATTGCAGTAGAGAAACCGGACCTTGTCATACTCGCAAAGCATAACGTATCCATTCATGGTTTCCCGGTCGATCATACCAATCCACCCGTCGACCGCATCCTTCAGAAAATCCTCGCCCCCCGTGATCTGCCCCTCGAAGTCTCCGCTCTTTGCCCTCACGCCGCGTGTTGACGGCCGGTAGCTGAAATCGCGACGCGACTCGTACGCGCCACCGGGATACGCAATGCTCTGTAGCCAGTACGCGCCCGAACTGGGACGGTTGGCCGGCGCGCTCACAACCACCTCGCAGCGCAAGGCCGGACTATCGGCGCGCAGGGTATAGGTCTTCACGAGTTGAATGTCCTTCAGCTTCTCGTTGACGTCTCCCCTGTAGTCGCCGGTTACCCGACGGCTGACTTCAACGGCACATGCGTCGGCGTCTTGTGTAACGATGCGCGCATCGTAAGGGACGTCCATCAGTTCGCCTGGCCAGTTCTGCTCCTGAAAGTGGTCCATGCACATGCCGTAGGGTTTACCCGGCGCGACGAGTTCAACGTTGTCGCCACCTTTGTCCCGGTAGGAGGTCACCGCACCCCCGCGCTGCGGATTGATGACCAGGCTGACACGTTCGTTTTCCAGCCGGTAGGTGGTGGCACCATCGACGGGTTCCTCGGTCAATCGTACGCCTGCGAAGGCATTCACCGCGAACACGACTGTGGCGATTATGACAATGCTGTTTGATTTGTATGGCATAGCTTCTCGATGTTATGGGGTTATCGAAAGGGTTCAGTAGCTGAATACGACGGTCTTTAGATATTGGAGACTCGGCACCGTTAACCGCACACGCTCGGCGTCGCGCTGTAGCGCGGCAGGTACTGCCTGCACGCGCGGCTCGCCATCAGGGGTCATCGGTTCACTCATGAGTATCCACGCCCGCGACGGCAGTGTGCCGGCATGCTTACCGCAACTCACAACGATGTTCGCAACAGGCGGGCGCACAGTGGAGGCCGGGTTCTCTGTGACCTCGGGGTGGACAGGTGAATTGACCAGATGCACAATGGCCTGGTGGTGGTTGTCATAGTCACTGTTGGCCAGGACCATTTCGCGCCACCACACCGTATCTGGGGCGGCCACATCGATCAGGGTCTGATCTTTCGGCTGCAGGCGCAGGTTCAGGTCAAGGTACACATTGCTGTAGCGGTAAGCCAGGAGCCCGAGATCGCCAGGCTTGGCTGAACGCGATGCGTAGGCCGACGGCGGACGGCCCGACCCAATAAGCCGGAAGATGGTCTCGTACAGCCGGTCCTCTGCATAGACGCGGGTCCAGTTCAATCCGAACGGGTTGTAGTAGCCGCCCAACTGACGCACCTGATCGCCCCAGCCCACGATACGATCCCGATAGTTCGACCAGATATGGTAGGGTGACGATTTGGCATTATACGTCTTCACCACTTCGTCGAGAATCCAACCGCCATTCCGGCATTTTTCAGCAAGGAAAAGCGGGGTGCGGCTATTTTCTGCCGGCGCGCCGTAGTTGTAGCCCCAGCTAAAATCAGGAAAGATTTTACCCACTCTTTCCTTAACGGCCGCCAAAGATTCGGCCGAAAGCCGGTCGGCCGCCTCCCAGTCGGCCGCGAGCGGCCGGCCCAGCAGATCGTAATCCGTGGGCGTGACCTCCATGCTCCAGACATCCCACCGCACAGCGCGAAAACCCATCACTGTCGCAGCCGCAATAATCGTATCGGCAATATGGTTACGCACCTCGGGCAGCGTCGCGTTCAGCCTCCCGTAGAAAAAAGGGGGCCCCGATCCCTTAAAATCGTAGCGCTCGGTCCCGTACTCATTCTCACGCATGCTCATATCATAGGGCGCGTACTTGTGGAATCGCCCATCACGGTCGTAAACGAACCATTCCGGATGACGCTTAAAGAGTTCGTAGGCTGGTCGGCCCCAAGCGTTGCCGTTGACATAGGCGGCCACCACCGTGCCGCGCTCATGGAACAACTGAAAGTTGCGCCGTGTCTGCTTAAAACTCAAGAACGTGCGGCGCTCATAGGCAAGAAAGGGATCCTGTCCTTCATCGGGCAGCAGACCGCCAAGGTTGTTTGCGTCCCATGCCATGAATTCGATGCGCGGCAATCGCCTGTCGCGGGTAAAAAACTCACAGGCTCGCATGCATTGGGCCGAACTCGAGGGGGCGACAAAGAAAACGGAGTGATGGGCTGAACTACCGGCATCTTCACTGTAGAACGGAAGGGTGGCGAGAAAACTTGGATCGCGCGCAAAGGCAAAGTAGTTACCGTTTGCGTGGACCGTCTTGCCGGCGGCATCCCGCAACGCCACGCGCAGATATCGCCCCGACTCCGGCCCCCGGATTTTCCAGGTGACGCGCTCTGTTGCCGTCTCACCCGCCGCCAGCGAAACCGTCGCGGACCCGGCCGACTCATGATGCGTGAGACCGTATTCATCGGTCGCAACAAGCTGGCCGGTAAATGGGCTGCCCGTGGGGTTGCGAAGCGTGATCTCCGCCGTTGCGCTCTCGCCGGGTCGATAGGCGGTCTTATCCAGATCCACAAAGGCGACATGCGGCCCCAGCTCCTGGAGTATCGTGATCCCATCCAGCCAAAGCGTTACATCGCCGGACAGCTCCCGGCCACCATCCCCTGCCGAAATGATGACTTCGTAGGTCGCCGGCTCCGCAGGCAACCTGACCGTCACCGGTAGCTCAGCGTAGGCATCCGCCCCCAGACGCGTTGCCGAAGTGACCCCATACTGATCGTAATCGGCATAGGAGGAAAAACGAGACTTGTCCGCGTGATTGCGAAAGAGGATGCGAAAACGCACCTGCTGCGCCAAGCCGGTCAGGCCCTCACCACGGAGCGAAAGCCGCACCTCCACGAGCCCGCCCGCCTCCTGTCCATCGACAAGCACCATGAACGGTTGGCTGCCTTGCCCTGCCTTGAAATCCATCCGGATCGCTTTGCCCGTCCGCGCCAGGGCATCATCCACGGCGGTCGCGTCGCGACGGAGGGTCACGGCCTGTTCGTTTCCATCCACGACCGCTATAGGCAGTAGCTCAGCGAATGTCGTCGCATGAATTAGAATGAACACCCCGGCAAAGCATACACGTTTCGCCAGCCTCATCGTCACCGTTGTCATGACTCTCTCCCTGGATTTGGATTATCGAAATGGTTCAAAAGCTGAATACGCCGGTTTTAGGATCTTACGCTCGGCACGGTCAACCGCATACGCTCCGCATTACGCTGCAGCGCCCCCGGCCAGTTGCCGACTCCAGCGGCAATCACACTAAATATACATAATGTCCTCATACCCACCTCTCACACTTCAGGATTGATGCCGATCTGCTTTCCCCACAAATATATCCACATTACCGCGTCAGATGTACCACAGCGCGGGCTCATTTCACAATGGCCATACTGGCATTGTATTTGCACAATTTGGATTCCCGGGCGTCTGGCATCGGTATCGCCCTTTACGCAGCCTGGGATGGGACGACACATGGATTGGGTTCGCGGGCGAATATGCCGATCGCATCATGCCGGGGTTCTTCTCGTCGGCCAAGGGCGTGCGCGCAGTGGGCCATGATGATGCGATACCATCTCGGCGCAGCAACCCCTCGGTCTTTTGCAGCGCTGGAGTTTTCACTTGGACTTCTGCGACTATAGTGGCAAGGATACGCGCATGAATTTACACCCCTACCTGCAGTTGGCCGGCGACGGACTGTTGACACTTCCTGACCCAAACCGAGAACATTTCATCGTCGGTGGTTACGGTAGTGACCATGATGCCGGGCGCTGGTGGGATGCGATGCTGCGACTAGAGGACGCCATTGGGTTCGTCATACCGCCGGACATCGAGGGTCCCATGCTGCGCAATCATGCCCGGCTGATGGATAATCCGGATGGCCTGCTGATGATGCCTCCCGACGTCACCGCGCTCGCGAAGCGAGAGGTCATGATCAACCCTCATAATTTTCGGGAGGGTCTGCTCGGCCTGCAAGCGCTCGTGGCGTACCGCCACAGTCGCTGGGCTCTGATGGCGGCACGACGGCTAACCGCCACGATCGATCGCTGCATGGGGCTGGACGGCCGTTTTGCTTTCGATCAACTCCAGTGCGCAGCGGAGGTGCCATTGACCGATGACAGGCGCCACCAGGAAATACCTCGGGACGGATGGGTCGACAGCACAGCGACCACCGGGCGCGCACTGGAGGCGCTTGTCTGGCTCTACGAGGCGACCGGCGAATCCTGTTTCTTCGACCTTGCAACTCGGTTGGCCCGGCATCATCTGGCGGTTTCAACAAGTGAAGATGGCCGCATCCGCGCGGAAATTATCGATCCGGTCAATTTGGGCCATACCCACTCCTACCTCGGCACCATGCGCGGCCTGTTGCTCTATGGCTTGTTGACCCGTGACCAGGTCTATGTGGATCGTATTGCGGAGACGTTCGGCAACGGAATCAAAGAACGCATTATCATGGAATCCGGTTGGGTCGCCCACGACCTGGGCGAGCAAAATATTTCACCCACATCCGGTCAGATCACCGGCGAGATGGGCAGCACGAGCGACGGAGTGCAACTGGCGCTGTGGCTGGGCGTCAGGGCCGGCCGCGGGGAGTTCCTGGACGATGTCGAGCGATGGGTACGGTCGCGCTTTGTTCCGGCCCAGCTCACCGAGGCGGAAGCGCTAGAGGCTGATCCAACGTGCAAGACTATCGTGCGCCGCAAGGGAGGCTGGGGCTGCTACCGTACGGCCCACGGCGTCAAAGACAGTACGCCCGATGTTTTTGCGGCGGTCACGCATTCGCTCTGCGACGTGTATAACAACATCGTGACCACCGCCGCGGACGAGCTGCGCGTCAATCTGCATTTCGACTATGAAGGCGACGGCGTGTCCGTTCGAAGTCAACGGACCGACCGGGGGCACCTGAGCGTACAGCTCAACGGACATGGTGACACCTCATCCGTGGCCCTGCGTGTACCCGGTTGGGCGCCCGCAGATTCGGTCGTGCTTTCGGTGGATGGCCGACCGCTGCCTATCACGCGCAACGGTGCCTTCGTCCACATCGCCGCGGAGCAGATACAGGAGCAGAGTCTGATCGAACTGACCTACGCGCTGCCCGAACGGTATAGCACGGAGGTCCTGCCGACGGGGCACCGGTTCCGCATCAAGTGGCGCGCTGACGAGATCGTTGGCATCGATCCCCGTGACGAGGTGCTGCCCTTTTACCCGCCGCTGGATTAAGCCCAGCCGACGAAGGGCGATGGGGTCTCAGGCCACGGTCGTGCGTTTCTACTTCAGAACCCCCTGAACGTCTTGTATTTACGCCAACACCTAACGAGCTCAAAGCGTGTCCTGTTCCCCTGTAGAGTTGGCCGTCCCCGGCCAATTATTGGCCGAGGACGGCC
>JABMPJ010000102.1 GCA_013203785.1 Lentisphaerota bacterium
GGCATCAATGGATGCTTTCATAGACTGTCCTCCTTCTGAGGACAGATCATGACACACTGAAGATCTCTCTGTAAAGAGGCTTTTTTGAACTTTCCACAGATTCAGGGCCTGCTATGTCCCACCAAACTCAACCGCACCCCCGTGGCGCCGCTGAGCATCCATGTGCCCACCACCCCATCCGCAGTTGTGTCGCTATCGCCGTCACCCTCGCTGCTCTTGTTGCACCCTGTCACGCCCAACAGGGCCGTGCACAGGCCAACGCCTATGAGTGAAAGTAGGAACCGTGATCTCATGCGAATCTCCTTTTACTATGGCAGGGCGGTTACGCCCCAGCTCTTATTCGGAGACTAGCGCGTTTAGGATGAGCAATCAAGCCCTCCACAACACTTTTTAACGCCTTTGCACTCCTCTTGTTTTTCGTTAGATTCACAGACTTGATGAAGTACTTGTTATCCAGTCTTATTGCTGTGTCGTGCTTGGCCGGTTGCCGTTCGACGCGCCCCTCTGATCGCGCGGTCGCGCGGGAGATCAGACG
Source organism: Lentisphaerota bacterium (assembly GCA_013203785.1). Classification (GTDB taxonomy): domain Bacteria; phylum Verrucomicrobiota; class Kiritimatiellia; order UBA8416; family JABMPJ01; genus JABMPJ01. The sequence continues at coordinate 536 of JABMPJ010000102.1, forward strand.
CTATGTTGGGGCGGACCCCTACCTGTCGGAGAGCAACGTGACCAACGCCATGCCCGCCTCCCTGAGCGAACGGCCGGCACCGCCCCCCATGCTCTCGCTTGAGGTCGCTCTGCGCGTCGCCGCGGCTCACAGTCGCTCGCTGCAGGAGCAGCGCGACCAACTCCACCGTTCCACGCTTGCCTTACTGCGTACGCGCCGTGATTTTGGCCTGGCGCTGGCCGGGACGCTCTCCTATCTATTCCGGGACTCCGACGAGGGCTCGCCGTCTGAATCTGGTGCGCTCACGCTGTCCGCCTCGCGCATCCTGCCTAGCGGTGGGGACGTCTCGCTCAGTGGCCGCTTGGGCCGCAACACCGCGTCGAGCACCAACACGGTGGAAGCAGCCGCGTTTGACAGCTCCCTGAGCCTGCGAGTCGATCAGCCCCTCCTCGCAGGCGCAGGCTACGGGGTTAGCCACGAAGGGCTCACGCAGGCACAGCGCAGTCTGCTCTATGCCTTGCGCGGCTTTGCCCTCGATCGTCAGGATGCCGCAATCGCGTCGCTTGAAGGGTTTTACGCGCTGCTCTTGCAGCGCTCCGTCCTGGAGAATACACGTATCAACGTGGCGCAGTCCTCGCAACTGCGCGCTCGCTCGGAGGCACTCTTCAGTGTGAACCGTGCTCCCGCGATTGATGTGCTGCGTTCTCAGCAGCAGGAGCTGTCAGCCAGCAACCAGCTCAACCGGACGGTGGCCGACTATGACGGCCAGATTCGGCGCTATCTCCTCACACTCGGCCTCTCGGTCGAGGCGACCGTGGATATTCAGGGCGAGGTGCCGGATGTTGCTGCGATGCCTACGGACGAGACCGCCTGTATTGAGCGTGCCCTGCTTCATCGGCTGGATCTACAGACCGTGGCCGATCAAGTGGTCGATGCGGAGCGCCGACTGCGCCGGGCCCGCTCCTGGCTATTGCCCGATTTAAATCTCTACGGGGCCGCGACATTGAGCGATGAGGATGCCGCCTCTTTAGGTGAGCAGGCGCTGGATGGTGCCTACGAAGCGGGCATCACACTTGAACTGCCACTCGACAAGCGCGATGAACGTGACGCCGTCAAGCTGGCCGAGCTGGATCTGAACGCCGCGCGGCGTACGCTCGATCAGAAGCGGGACCAGGTCCGCCTTGATGTGATTGAGAATTTTACCCGCCTGCGCTTTCTGGCTGGCGCGGTCTCTATAGAGCGGCAGAACATCGGGATTGCCGAGAAACGCGCGCGCAATGCAATGCTCCGTTTTCGCAACGGCGAGCTGCTCAACCGTGATGTGGTGGAGGCCGAGAATGAACTGCTCACGGCGCGCAATGCCTATGCACGGGTTCGGGTGGACTACGAAGTACAACGCATCCGGTTGCTCCGCAATATTGGCGCGCTGGATGTCCGTGCGGATGGGTTGCTGGTGGAGCTGGCGCTGGAGTAGGGCGGAAGAGAATTTCCAATGTCCAACAAGGAATATCCAATGATAAAGGTAAGAACGTGCCGGCTGCCTGTGAGGGCGGAGTACAGCGCCCCTGGAACGTCCCCCTGGCTCCGATGGTCGGTTGGATATTCCTTGTTGGTTATTGGGTGTTCGATCCTTTCCAGCGCAGGCTGCCGACGTGAGGGTGATACCGAGGCCTTGCTGACGGAGGTGGCGCATCGGGAAGACCTGGCGGTCATCGTGCGTGCCTCGGGCGAAATTCGCGCGGCCGACTCCAACAGGATCTATCCCAAGCTCAAGAGTACCGGCACGATTGAATTTATTGTAGCCGAAGGCGAGCGGGTCACGAATGGTCAGGTCGTGGCGCGCTTCAGCACGGAGGGCATTGAGAAACAGATCCGGGCCCTCGAAGTACAGGCGCTGGACGGGCAGAATCGTCTGGATACAGCCCTCACCGCGTTGGAGGTGGGGAAGATGGACAGTGTCAAGAGTCTCAAAATGGCCGAGCAGGGGGTCGTGTCCACGAAGATGAAGCTACAGAAGTACCGCGAGGGCGATGCCCCTCTGGAAGAGCGCAAGGCGCGACTGGAGGTGGAGACCACCGCGCGTGAGCTGACCATGAAGGAGAACCGGGTAAGGGACATCATCGGGCTTCTGGAGGAGGGCTTCGTGACCAAGGATCAGGTTGAAGAGGAGCGCATCGCCCTCGAGAAGGCCAAGGTGGCGCATGAGACCGCCAAAGTGGAGCAGACGCTGAACGAGCAATACACCCTGCCGTTGCGCGAGACCGAGGCGGTCAACGCCGTCGAGGCGGCCGAGACGGACCTCGAGAAGACGCGCAAGAACGATGCGGTTCAGCTGCGCCAGAAGGAGCAGAATGTCGAGTCGGCCCGCCGCACACTGGCCCAGACCCAGGAGGAACTCGAAGAGAGTCGCGAAGAGTTGACCTACTGCGTCGTGTGTGCCCCGACCGAGGGCATCGTGACCTATGCCGATCCTGACCGTCCCTGGCGACGCGCCGAGGTCCAGGTGGGAGCCAACATTAGCCGCGGACAGGTGCTCATGACCATCCCGGATATGAGCGGCATGATGGCGGCCGTCAATGTCTCCGAGGCGGATGTGCATCGTGTGCGCATTGGCCAGACGGCCACGGTGCGGAGTGAGGCCCTGGCCGGTGTCGTCATGCACGGTTCGGTCACCAAAGTGGCCGAGGTGGCCAACTCAGGCGGCTGGATGGGCTCCGACGTAAAGGAGTTCCAGGTCGAGATAAGCCTGGACGACGGCTCGGATCTGAAACCGGGCTTTTCAGGCCGGGCCGAGATCGAGGTCACGCGCGTGCCGCAGGCGTTGACCATTCCTCTGCAGGCCGTCTTCCGGGAGGAGACCGACCTGGTGGTCTACCGATGGGTCAAGGGTGCCACGGTGCGGACCGTTGTGCGTGTCGGTGAAACCACCGATACACGGGCGGAGATCCTGGAGGGCGTGTCAGAGGGTGAGAGCGTGGTGCTTATGGCCCCGGAGTCCTGATCTGTGATTCAGCTCGAACATATCACCAAGACCTACCCGGTTGGCGATGGACTGACCGTATTGAACGATGCCTGTCTCACGGTCGACGATGGCGAATATGTCGGCATCCTGGGCCCCTCCGGCTCTGGCAAGTCGACGATGTTGCACATCATGGGCCTTCTGGATCGGCCCACATCGGGTCGCTTGATATTCAACAACAGGGAGGTGAACGCCCTGGATGACCGCGAGCTCTCGATGCTGCGCGGGCGACTGGTCGGTTTCGTCTTTCAGTCGTTCCATCTGGTCCCTCAACTGAGTGTTTCGGAAAATGTGGAGCTGCCGCTATTCTACCAGGGCGTGCCGCGTTCGCAGCGTCGTGAGCGGGCGCGGAAGGCTCTGGCACAGGTAGGGATGTCATCCCGTATGCGGCATGTCCCCTCCCAACTCTCCGGCGGCGAAAGGCAGCGCACCGCTATTGCGCGCGCACTGGTGACGGAACCGGCCCTGGTGCTGGCCGACGAACCGACCGGCAATCTGGACTCCCGCACGGGTGGCGATATTGTAGAACTGCTTAACGCCCTGCATGCCGAAGGGCGGACGATCGTTATGATTACACATGACCGCGAGATCGCAGCGACACTGCCGCGTGTGGTTCAGATTCGTGACGGCAAGCTGGAGGAGGGGTAGTCCTGTGGATATGCTCTGGCCAGTGGAATTGGTAGGCGACGGGTTGCGCAACCTGGTGCGCCACAAACTGCGTACGGCCCTCACGATGTTGGGGGTGCTCTGCGGAGTGGCCGCCGTGATTGCCATGCTGGCCATCGGGGAGGGGGCGCAGCGGACGGTTCTACAGGAAATTTCAGCCTTGGGACTGCGTAACGTGATCCTGACATCCGTACAACCACCGGATGGTGCCGCTGAGGCACCCTCGCCGCGACACGGACTCCAAATGTTCCGCTATGGGTTGACTGAGGCCGATGTGAATATGATTCGGGGGGTCTGTCCCTCCAGTAAGCTCTCCGTGGCACACCTGGTGAAGGACAAGGTTTACGCCCATGGCAAACGGGTGGACGCTCAAGTGCTCGGTGTGGATGCCGCCTACTTCCAGCTTTTCTCCACGCGCCTCCTGCGCGGACGCTTGCTGAGTACCTTGGACGAGAGTCAACGCCACCAGGTGGTCGTGGTAAGTCGGCGAGTGGATGCCGATTTACGCCGCAGTGGAGTGGTGGATGATGGCTTCATCCGCATCGGGTGGCAGCATTTCAGGCTGGTTGGCGTGGTGGATCTCAAGATTCCGGGCGGTGATCGCTTCATCTTTATGCCCTATCATGTGGCGCGCTCGCGTTTCGGTACCACCACCGTACAGAGCGAGGCGGGCAGCATCAAGTCCACCCGCACCGAGGTCGGGCAGGTCGTGATCCAGGTGGCCACGGAGCGCGAGGTGCCCGGCACCGCCATGCTCGTGGAGCGGATTCTGGAGACCCATCATAAGGTGTCGGACGTGAGTCTCTCGGTGCCACTCGATTTGCTGAGGAGCAAGCAGCATACCCAACGTATTCTCAGCTTGGTCCTGGTCAGCATCGCGGCCATCAGCCTGCTTGTGGGCGGTATTGGCATCATGAACATCATGCTGGCGATTGTGACCGAGCGGATACCCGAGATTGGCCTGCGGCGTGCGCTCGGGGCGCGGCGCCGCGACATCATGATCCAGTTTATGATCGAGACCGTGACCCTCTCCTCGGTGGGCGGGATTCTGGGCTGTATCGTGGGCGCGGCGGCGGTGCCTATTGCCTCACACTGGTTGGAGTGGCGCGGCATTGTGACTGCTCAATCGATCATCCTCGCCCTGGTGGTCTCATGGGTCGTGGGGGTCGTCTTCGGTCTCGCCCCCGCCGCGCGGGCCGCCCGCATGGATCCCGTTACCGCACTACGGCATGAGTAGGCGCTAGAACGGCGCCGGTAGTCGCGTCAGCGTGGGATCGGCCCAAATGATGTGGTGCATATTGGCGTCGAGGCCATCCTGGGTTCGTAGCGTCAGCGAGATGCGGCCTTCGGGGTGATCGGCGTGCAGCGTGACGGCTGGCGCTGCGCCCTTCATGACGTCATCAAACAGGATCTTGTGGCCTACTTTGAGTGTGAGGTGTACGCTGCCGGTACGGTTGCTGAAGAGGGCGTGTTGGCCCAGCGAGCAGTCGAAGGTGCTGTATGTGTCGCGAGGGATTTCGTAGGCCAGAACCGAGTGGTAGTGGCCTCCCACGGCGATACCGCGCGCAAACGTGACCGGTACGTTTCTTGGCGGAAGACGCAGCTGCAGCGGAATCGATCGGCCACCGTTGTCGAGAGCATGCCCCACGGTGTATCCGCGTGTCCAGTAGGGCGGAGCCGTCAACCAGGGCCGTTGGTAAGGCTCGGCCTCTGCTAGATGGATGGTCTCCAGATGGGCGGTGGCATTACCTATGCGCCGCACCGCCACACAGATCAAAGAGAAGAGCACATCAGCCGTCAGAGCGATCGCCACGCGAAACATCTCGGAAAAGAGGTCGTCATTGAGATGCGCCTGGTCCGCGCGCGCATTGATCACGATCTGGTGGCACAGTCGCCGGGCTGAAAGGGATGACTCGACGTGCCGCGTGAAGAGGTTGAAGGCAATTTCGTCGGGCTGGTAGCCCAGGAGACGCGGCACATAGTCGCGCATGCTGGCCGCGGTAGGTGGGGCCGTGGGAGTACGCAGGATAACGGCCGGATCGTGTTCCGGATGCTCTGGGTCACCGAAAAGGCGTTGTAGAACAAAGACATCAGTACCGTAAGGGCCCTCCAGGCTGTGGATGCCGAAGCTGTGATCCTGCAGTACATGAATCAACCAGCCCGCATAGGCACAGCCCTGTTCCCAGTCGTCTGCCTGCATCGCCTCAATGGCCTTATGGGTGTAGTACCTGAACCCCGCTGTGGCATGGTGCCAGTGCGTATTCTCATAAGGGTGTAGGGGCGTGACGGTCTGCTGCTCGGCATCGGCGACCTGATAGCGATAGGCGGGTACAATCGGTGTGTCGGGGAGGTAATGGAAGACGATACCATCGGTTTTGAAGGCGTAGGGAGCGGCCTCGGCATGGCCGTCGCCACGCACATCCCAGTAGCGCTCCGGCAGGCGGCAAAATTCCTGAATCAACCGCACGCGCTGATCGGAAAGCAGTGCCTTTTGCCAGTCCGGAAGCAGACGGTGGGCTAGGTCAGTAATAGCATTGTGCTCGGTCTGCGGCATGAGTGGGTCACTCTAGATCCTTTCCGACACGGTTTCAATATCGAAAGCGAGAGCTTGGTTTTGAGAATCGTGGTCTTTCCCTTTGACCCTTCTTTGGTCCGGCCACGAGAGAGCGTGGCCCTCCCATGCACCTGTATTCCGCCA
>JABMPJ010000103.1 GCA_013203785.1 Lentisphaerota bacterium
CCACAATGCCCTGAAGAACGCTCTAAAAGCTGAGTTAGATATCCGCCTTGATTGTACTTTTTCAAGAAAGAACAAATGGAAAGCATTCCATAATGCTATTCGTAAGTCATCATCCATTGACCCAATTTGTATCTCTGTTCTTATTGGTTTTGTTCCTATTCTTTGAGAAAATCTCATAATTAAACCTTTTCCAAATTGATCATCTTAATGCTTTCTTTCAAACTTAACACTGTTTATACGGTTCTCCATAAAACCCCAACGGGGTCGTCTTGTCGCATAAGACCCCAACGGGGTCGTCTTGTCGCATAAGACCCCAGAGGCCTACAGTGTATCCGCCGGGCTCTTGACGCCACGGACCGCGCTGGAGCGCGTAGCTGTAGATCATCGTCGTCTTGACGCCCTTGTGGCCGAGCAGTTCCCCCTGTATTGCAGGCGCTTTTCGCTAACGTGAAGCGCCTTACTGAATCGCCTGACCATGGTGGGGGAAAGTCTCCGCTTCCCTCTCTCATAGTCGCTGATCATGTTCTGGCGGATTCCCAACCGCTTAGCGAGCCGCGCCTGCGTCAGACCAGCCTTGAGGCGAGCGCCGGCAAGAAGATTGCCGACCCGGTTTGCCTCCATTTCCCTCCAGAAATCCGTCTCTTCAACGGGAACGCTCTCTTCGGCATCGGCGGTCGTCAGAACAGAGATTTCGTACTTCTTCTCGATCCACGCCAGCAATTCGTCAACGCCTTCACCGTGGATAGACAGCTCAATACGCGGCTTTTTCACGAGAGCCAACATAATACACCTCGATTACTATCTCACCGGTCCGGCATGTCCAGCATGCCACATATTTGTAGTTCAGGTGGCAGTGGTAGCGATCCTGCCCGAGCGGGGAAAAGTTCCTCCAACCCTTCTGGATCGGGCCATCTGCCTGGAGATCGGCCAAGAGGAGGTAGAGAAGCTTTTGAACCTCCGAAGGTAGCTTCCGCAACCCACGCTCTATCTTCCTCTTAATCCGGACTTCATACCGCATGGTGATAATATAACTTCAGGGAGGAGTGTTCGCAAGTCATATCTCAGAATCGAACAAGTACTTCCAATGCGTTACCTCAATTGCATGCTACTCCCCTGATAAGGCTTCGACCGGCAAGAGAGCAGACCATCAAGCAGTTGTCGTGAAGGCGCGTGATCTGGATGTGCAACTGTGGCCTCAATACATTGGATAAATGTGACGCCTCAGTATTATGGTGTCGATTTGCTGTCAGGTAGCTTGCAAGTGTTGTCTGTTGATGTATTTGTCGGGTAACTAAGTGATCATATGCGCTATTTCTGGTTGACCTCAGTGATGTTTCATGCAACTGTTGTCCTAAATAGGAGATATTGGGGCTCAAGAAGGGCTTGGGTTCCCAACTGTTGTTCCTGTATGTGTGAGGGGGGCCGCTATGGCTACCGAGAAGATGAGTGGTGCGCAGGCGTTGGTGAAATGCCTGGAGAATGAGGGTGTGGAGTATATCTGGGGTCTTTCGGGGGGGGCGGCGTTGCCGATCTTCGATGCCTTGGTGGAGTCGAGCATCAAACTGATCCTGGTGCGGCATGAGCAGGGCGCCACGCATATGGCGGATGGGTATGCTCGTGCGACCGGTCGGCCGGGCGTGGTGCTTGTGACCAGTGGGCCTGGCGCAACCAATACGATTACGGGCGTGATGACTGCTCACATGGATTCGGTTCCGATGATTATCCTGACCGGACAAACGATCAGTCCCATGCTGGGAAAGGACGCGTTCCAAGAGGCCGATGTCTATGACATCTCCATGCCGGTCGTGAAGCACAGCTATCTGATCAAGAATACCAACGATATCCCACGCGTGATGCGCGAGGCGTTTCATATTACGCGTACGGGGCGACCGGGGCCGGTTCTGATCGATGTGCCGAAAGATTTGAGTTCCGGAGCGTTTACGGGGGAGATGAATCCCGATCTCGATCTCCCCGGCTATCATCCGCGTAAACAGGGAGAGATTGATGCTTCCGAGGTGGTGGCGATTGCCGAGGCGTTGAGCAAGTCGAAGCGGCCGGTGATTTTGGCAGGACACGGCGCCCTCCTGTCTGGAGCGTCGGAGGCGCTGCTGAAATTGGCCGAGACGCTCAAGGCTCCTGTGACGACAACCTTGCTGGGCAAGGGCGTCTTTCCCGAGAACCATGCACTCTCGCTGGGTATGCTCGGAATGCACGGCACGGCCTATGCCAACAAGGCGGTGATGGAGTGCGACCTGATCATGTCGATCGGCTCACGCTATGACGACCGCATCATTGGGGCACCGGCGCTGTTCTGCAAGGACGCCACGCGTATTCATGTCGATATCGACAAGGCAGAGTTTGGTCGCATGATCAAGTGTAAGCACTACTGTGAGGCGGATGCCAAACCGTTCATCGAGGCGCTGCAGGAGCATGTCAGTGAGCTCAAGACGGAGAAGTGGCTGACCCGCATCGACGGTTTCAAGCGGCGTTATCCGCTGACCTACAAGAAGCGTGGGGGGCTGAAGATGCAGCCCATCATGGACACTCTCTACAAGATGACGGGGGGCAACTGCATCGTGGCCACCGACGTGGGGCAGCACCAGATGTGGGCCGCACAGTTCTGCAAGACGGTGCAGCCCAATACCTGGTTGAGCTCGGGTGGGGCTGGCACCATGGGATATGGATTCCCTGCAGCGATCGGCGCTCAGTTTGGGCGGCCCGACAAGGCGGTTTGGGCGATTGTGGGTGACGGTGGTTTCCAGATGACGCTCTGCGAGCTGGCGACGGCGGCGATTAACCATCTGCCGATTAAGGTCCTGGTCATGAACAACAGCTACCTCGGCATGGTGCGCCAGTGGCAGACTATGTTCTACGATGATCGCAAGAGCGGTGTTGATCTGGAAGGCAATCCTGACTTTGCCAAGCTGGCGGACGCCTATCCCGGCGCGAAGGGCTTCACGCTGCGGCGCGCAGGTGATATTGAGAAGGTGTTGCAGCGGGCCATGGAGTACAAAGACGGCCCGTGCGTGATTAACTGTATTGTCGAGAAGCAGGACAACGTCTTCCCCATGATCCCCTCCGGCGCACCCTTGGAGCAGATGTTGACCAGCGAACCGAAGCCGAACACTAAACTTGCGAAGCCCACGGGCTCAACCTGAGCAGGGAGAGAGACGATGAGTGAGAACGAAATAGAGAGTGATGCACCACAAGTGCATACCCTGAGTGTGTATGTGGCCAACAAGCCGGGCGTCTTGGCGCGGATCGCCCAAATTTTCTCGAGGCGGGGCTACAATATTGATTCGTTGGTCGTGTCGCCATCAACCGACGGTCGCTACTCGCGTATGACGATTGCGGCCCAGGGCTCGGAAGATGGCCTGGAGCAGATTATTCTACAGGTTGGCAAGCTCGTTGACGTGCTGCACTGCTCCGATCACGCTCTTGAGGAGGCGGTGGTGCGGGAGCTGGCTATGATCAAGATCCTGGCGGACGCAGAGCATCGCAGCGAAGCGCTACATATCTGCGAGCATTTCGGCGGCAAGACCGTGGATCTGACGCCAACCTCCATGATCGTCATGGTGACGGGAGATTCCGCCAAGGTGGATGCCTGCATCAACATGTTCGATCAGTTCACCGTAATCGAGCTGGTCAGGACCGGTAAGGTGGTCATGGCTCGTGGGAACGAAGAAACCTGATCGAACGGGTCTCTTCTCTAACCAACTTCTAACAATAGAAGGCTTCAGGCCTGCGCGTGGTTGGTCTATAGTGCGTCAAATCTTTCCCCAGTCTAACGGGAGGGGCGCGCAGCTATGGCGGAGCAAAGCATTGTCGTGGTGGAAGACGAGGAGGACATCCTCGAGCTCTTGGAGTATCACCTCTCGCGTGACGGGTACCGTGTGACCACGGTCGCCGATGGCGAGCGAGCCCTACAGACGATTCCGCGTGTTCTGCCTGACCTTATTCTGCTCGATCTCATGCTGCCGGGCGTCAACGGCCTGGATATCTGTCGGCACCTCAAGGGTGATGCAGTCACGACCGGTATCCCCATCATCATGCTCACGGCCAAGGGCGAAGAGAGCGACATGGTGACGGGGCTGGAACTGGGTGCGGACGACTATGTGACGAAGCCCTTCAGCGTCGCGGTGTTGCTGGCACGCATTCGTGCCGTGCTGCGTCGGCGCCGTGAACCGCTTCCGGATGGCCGGGGAACCTTACGCGTCCATGACTTGGTGATCGACCCGGCCCGACACGAAGCGCGCCTCCACAATGAACCCATGGAACTGACCTTTACGGAGTTTGGCGTACTGCATTTCCTGGCCGGGCGACCGGGATGGGTCATGACGCGCGACCAGATCATTGACGCGGTACGGGGCGAGGGGTACGCCGTGACCGATCGTTCGGTCGACGTGCAGATCGTGGGTCTGCGTAAGCGCTTGGGCGATTGCGCCGACTATATTCAGACCGTGCGTGGCGTGGGATATCGGTTTAGGGACTAACGATGCGACAGCAGCGAATTCTATGGCGGATCTACCTCTACTTCCTGGGGGCCACCCTGGCGGCACTGGCGGTGACCACCTGGTTTTCCGTTCGTTCGCTGCGCACCTTCCATCAGGAGCAGGTGGGGCAGGATCTTGAGGTGCGTGCCCGCTTGGTGGCCAAAGACCTGGAGGGCGATGGTCTGGACCGATCTGCCGCCGAGATTGACCAGCTTTGCAAGGAGCTGGGCCCCCTGATGAATTCGCGCGTCACCGTGATTCTAGCGGGCGGTAAGGTGGTGGGTGATTCCGGTAGCCAGCCTGAGCAGATGGGCAATCATGCCACGCGGCCGGAGATTGCAATCGCGTTCAGAGGTGACGTCGGTCAATCCTCCCGTTTCAGTGATACGCTTAAGCGGACGCTGAAGTACGTAGCGATACCGGTCACTCGCAACGGTTCTATTGTCGCGGTGGTGCGCGTATCACGTCCGCTGGCTGAGATTCGGTGGACCCGCCGCGTAAGCTATCAGCAGATTCTGTTGGGCGGCCTCTGTACGGCGCTGTTGTTTGCCGGGATCGCCCTCCATTTTTCCCGGCGCATCACGCAGCCCCTCGAGATGATGCGACGCGGCGCTCAGCGCTTGGCGGCGGGGGATCTGGACGCACGCCTACCCGTCACGCGGCCCGACGAGTTGGGTGCCCTGGCGGAAGCGTTGAATAGTATGGCCGTTCAGCTTGGGGAGCGCATAGAGACGATTGGGCGTCAGCAGGTCGAGCAACAGGCGGTCTTGAGCTGCATGGTAGAGGGGGTCTTGGCGATCGATCCAGAGGGCCGTGTACTCTATATCAACGAGGCCGCGGCACGTCTATTGGATGTGACTCCGACGCAAGCCCAAGGCCGCATCTTGCCCGAGGTGGTGCGACACAGTGAGCTGCAGAGATTCAGCAGCGCTACGCTGACGACCGGGGAGCTTTCCGAGGAGGAGATCGTGATGCGCGGGACAGAAGAGCACCACGTTCAGCTGCATGGTGCTCCGTTGACGGATCAGGGCGGCACCCAGATCGGTGGCCTTGTGGTCATGCACGACATTACGCGCCTGAAGCGTCTGGAGCAGATGCGGAGTGACTTCGTGGCCAATGTGTCACACGAGCTCAAGACCCCCATGACGGCCCTGAAAGGGTGCGTTGAGACGCTCAGTGATAGAGCCGCACCGCCTGATTCAGAGACCACGGCCCGCTTCGTCGCGATGATGGCGCGCCATGTCTTGCGTCTTGAGGCGATCAGTGAGGATCTGTTGAGTCTCTCTCGAATTGAATTTGAAGTCGAGCAGGGCGAGCTCGCGCGCGAGCGCTCCGCGATCCAAGAGGTGATCCAGCGCGCCGTGCAGCCCTTCCTTTCTTCGGCCGCGGCCAAGCGAATCGTGCTGACGATTGATTGTCCGGCCGAGCTAAACGCAGCCGTGAATGAGCCCTTGCTGGAGCAGGCCATCGGTAACTTGATTGACAATGCCATCAAGTATAGCGGGGGCGGTACAACGATCCGCCTCACGGCTGCTCAGGAGGCCGACCGCGTTGCGATTCGGGTATCCGACGAGGGGCCGGGCATTGAGGCGCAGCATCATCCGCGGATCTTCGAGCGTTTCTATCGGATCGATCGCGCCCGCAGCCGTGCGCTGGGCGGCACCGGCTTGGGGCTCTCGATCGTGAAGCACATTGCCCTCGCACACCACGGCAATGTGACCGTGGAGAGCCGCCCCGGCCACGGGTCCACCTTCACGCTCTATGTGGCGATCACGTAGCCTCTCGACGCACCCTTCGGCCTGCAACGGCGAACAGAAGTCTAACGTCGGTTTCACACAACGCTAATATTCAGCTGTTCTACTGTTCGCAAGCAAAGACCGAAATGGATCGAATTCGTTCACAACAAGGAGCACACCCAATGAGACAGTATACAGAGATGATCGTTGTGGCCGCTATGGGCTGCGTCGTTGCCTGCCAGTCCATGGCTGGAGGCGTCAAGTACCAGAATGATGATGGACACTATGTGAAGCTGGGCGGTCGTATTCAGCTCCAGTACCACATGATGGATCTGGATGGTGGTGAGAGCACGGACGAGCTCCTGTTTCGGCGCCTGCGGCCCTATATTGAAGGCAGTGTACACGAGGACTGGCTTGGCAAGTTCCAGTTCGATCTGGGCAAGAGCAAGGTCGAGGTCAAGGACGCCTATGCCGAGTACAAGGGGTTGGACTTTGCTACCATCTCCTTCGGCAACAAGAACTTCCCGTTCTCGCGTGAACTCCTGACGTCATCGAAGAAGCAGCAGTTGGTCGAGCGGACGTTTGTCGGCGAGCACGACTACGGCACACCGGAACGTCAAGCCGGCATTCACCTTGAGGGTGATCTTCTGGATGGACATCTGGGCTGGGCCGCCAGCGTGGCCAAGGGTGCTGTGGATCCCGACAACAAGAAGCTCGATTTCGATACCACGATCTCGCTCAACAAGGGGGATGACTGGAGCGAAGGCAATATGATCGGTGGCCGCATCGATTTTCACCCGTTTGGCCATCTCAAGTTCGAACAGGGTGATTTCAAGCGCGACTTGAAGGCCACCATTAGTGTGGCCGGATTTGGCTGGCAAAACGACGACGACAACCTTGATTCTGCACGTGAAGATGACGTGGATAATGTGGTCGGCCTCGAAATCAGCGGTGCCCTTCGGGTGGCCGGCGTATCGATTGATGCGCAGTACAACCAGTTCGAGTCGGACCTCGTAGATGCTGGCATTACCTCCGGTCTCTATGTCGACAGCTCGACCACACTTAAGAACTACGCCGTCGAGGGTGGTGTGATGGTGCTCCCAGGTAAGGTGGAACTGGTGGCGGGCTACCAGTCGCAGGATGCTGATGGCTATGCCGAGACGTGGGATAGGACCTCGGTGGGGGTCAACCTCTTCCAGAAGAAGCAGGACATTAAATACCAGATCACCTACCAGATGGGTGCCAACAAGGATGGCAAAGCCGGCAACGACGTCGACGAGCTGTTTGTTCAGGCTCAGTACGTATTTTAGATAGGAAGAGTGAGAGCTAGTCAAGAAGGAGACGGGAATGAATATGAGACTGAAGAGATTGATCATGGCGGCCCTGGTCGCAACGGGACTATGCACGTCCGTGGCCGTGGCGGGTGAGGTCGATACCTTGGTGCTGGATGGCTCCACGACAGTGGGTCCGATTGCCAAGGCCTTTGCCGAGTATTACATGGCGAAGCATCCGGGCGTGAATGTGACGGTCAATGAATCAGGCAGCGGCAACGGTGCCAAGAGCCTGATCAACAGCGGTTGCTCGATTGCCAACATGTCGCGGTTCATGAAGGACAATGAGTTTGCCGCGGCCGTGGAGAAGGGCGTGATGCCGGTGGCGCACGTGGTGGCTATGGACGGACTCCCGTTCCTGGTTCACCCCAGCAACCCGGTCAAGGGGCTGACGGTGCAGCAGGTACGTGCGATTTTCTCAGGTGCGATTAGCAACTGGAAAGAAGTGGGTGGACCGGACCGCGAGATCGTGGTGGTCAGCCGCGATACCAACAGCGGGACTTACGAGACCTTCCACGGTCTTGTCATGACGCACGACGTCGACGGCGAGAAGGTTAAGGAGAAGATCAAAGACGGTGCCGAGTACGTCGGCAGTAACGGTGGTATCCGCGCTCGCGTCCAATCCACCCCGGCGGCGATTGGCTATGCCGGCCTGGGCTTTGTCGATAAGACGGTCAAGGCCCTGGAAGTCAACGGCGTCTATCCGAGCGGGCAGACCGTCACGAGTGGGCTCTATCCTGTCTCACGCCCGCTCTTCATGTTCACCAACGGCTACCCCAAACTGGGTAGTCACATCCACGCCTTTGTCACACTGCATCTCTCGGAACAGGGCCAGGAGATTGTTGAAGATATCGGGTTTGTGCCCGTGACACACTATTAGACGTCATTCAGTGACGCGGCGGGCCATCGATCTTCCCCCGGATCAGTGGTCCGTCTTTTTTATGTCATCGCTCGGGGTCGGATGCGTTTAACACATTTCTAACAATCAACGAACAATGGCCTAATGGGCGGCGGGCAGTGTGTCTCATGTGTAGCAGGATTCAGGGAGAACGCACGTGAGGGAATCATCTAAGACGCCTCGGCTGAACATGCCATCAGAGCGCTTGATCCTGAGCGCGCGCGCGAACCTGCAGAACCATGTTCTTGGTCTGGTGGGGCGTTCGGCCCTCTTCGTGGTGACGTCGGTTGCAGCGGCCGCTGTACTGTTCATCATTGTCTATATTGCGCGCGACGCCATTCCCTTCTTCCAACTGCGGGGGGTGCGTGAGTTCTTCACCAGTACGGGCTGGTATCCCTCCGGTGATCCTCCCGTATTTGGGGCGCTGGCGATCATCACGGGCAGTGTATTGGTAACGGTGGGTGCCGTGGTAGTGGCGGTGCCCCTGGGCGTATCGGCCGCGATCTGCCTCAGTGACGTATTGCCCTTTTCCGCCCGTCAGGCTGTTAAGCCTGTGATTGAGGTGCTGGCGGCGATCCCCTCTGTGGCCTATGGATTCTTTGCTCTGGTTGTGCTGGCGCCTCTGCTTCAGGAGGCGGGTGGGCGCGTACTGGCTGTGGCCTGGTATCTCCTGGCCCTGCCGCTGCTCTTCCTTACGGTGGCCGTGATCAGTGACCTCTTGACCTCACGTATCCAGGTTGAGGCACGCCGTCGACTTGCCCGCACGATCGCGCTGGTGGTGCTGGCTGCCGGTGCACTGCTCCTGCTGGCGTTGACGGGCCGTGCGCTCTACGGATTGACGATCAAGACCGGTACCAATGCCATGAACGTATCGATTATCCTCGGTATCATGGCCCTTCCGACGGTAGTGAGCGTATCGGAGGATGCGCTCCAGGCGGTGGGCCGCGACCTGCGCGAGGGTAGCTATGCGCTCGGGGCGACACGGGCCGAGACAATGATCAAGACCATCATGCCCGCCGCGAGCAGCGGCATCCTCGCGGCCGTGCTCCTGGGCATCATGCGTGCTCTGGGCGAAACAATGGTGGTGTGGATGGCATCCGGGAATGCCGCGCAGATTCCGTCACCACTCTTCAACTATCTCGAGCCGATCCGTACGCTGACGGCCACCATTGCCGGCGATATGGGAGAGGCGGATCATGTCACCGGCTCGGCGCGCTATCATGTCCTCTTCGCAATGGGCCTGCTGTTGCTGGTCTTCTGCTTCCTCTGCAACTTGGCCTCGGAGTGGGTTGTCGCGCGGCAGCGTAAGAAATTGACAGGGGAGGCCTGAGATGAGACTGGCGACACGCAAACTGCTGGATGTCTCGTCTTCGAGCTTGGGGTTCATCTCGATCGGCATCATGGGCGTGGCCCTGCTGGTCATTCTGGTGCCGATCTTCTCACGCGGGGCCCAAGCCTTCGTCTTCAAGGGAACCATTGAGCACCGGCGACTGCTGCTGGAGCGCTTTGAACGCGGTGACGCAGCCGCCTTTGCAGAGGAGTACGAAGCGGTGCGCGCCGCTCGTCAACCGGTCTATGACACCATCGCGACCTTCGGAGCGGCACAGCAGCAAACGCTCGACAAAATGATCGCCGTTCTGACTCGTCTTTCCAAGCGGAACGACTCGATTGCTCGCCTGGTGAAGCGTCGCCTCAGGCGTATCAGTGACGATGAGCCTTTCCTCGACAACGTCGACACGGTCAGCAAGGTGCTGGAGCGTCTCGAAGGGCATGTCGATTCGGCAGAGATTGCTGGTGACCTTGCGCTCCTGCATAGTGGCGTGGATGCCATGGCCCCGCAGGTTGCGGCCCTTGAGGAGCTTAAGGACGCCGTGGCCAATCTGTTGGGGCCTGCACCGGGAACGGTGCAACCCGCTCTGCCGCGCAGGCAGTATGGGGCGACCCGGTGGGACCGTGCAGAGGTGAGGTTGCAGGACCTCCTCTATGAGACCCTGTGGGACTACAGCGGTGACGGCATGGGGCACCGGGTGCTCAAGCCGCGTGTGGAGCAGTTCCGTGACACGCCGATGGAGCCACTCTTCGACTATGTTGAGCATCACGCCGAAGCCATGCTGCAGCCCCGTTGGACCTGTTACTGGGGGTTCCTGTTCGACAAACCTCTTGATATCCACATATTTGGGGGCATTCTGCCCGAGCTCCTGGGTACGATCTATCTCACCATCGGTGCCATCCTGTTTGCCGTACCGGTTGGCATCATCACGGCCATCTACTTTTCGGAGTACGCTCGTCCCGGCAGGATCGTCTCTTTTCTCAGAACCTGCGTCAGTACTCTGGCGGGTGTTCCCAGTATTGTCTTCGGCATGTTCGGGCTGGCATTTTTCCTCAACGCGTGCCACATGCCCAAGGGCGTATTGGCGGGAGCGCTGACGCTCTCACTTTTGATTCTGCCCACCATCATCCGGGCATCCGAAGAGGCAATCCGGGCGGTGCCGCGGACCTACCGTGAGGCCGCCCTCAGTCTCGGGGCTGGCCGATGGCACACGATCGTCACGGTCATTGTGCCGGCTGCACTGCCGGGTATCCTGACCGGTACGGTGATCAGCATGGGGCGCGCCGCCGGTGAGACGGCGCCCATCATTTTCACGGCGGCGGCCAGCGTGGCTGCCGTCCTGAGTTTCAACCCGCTGCAGGTCTGGAACCAACCCACAGCATCACTCTCATGGAACATTTACAATCTCTGCACGGAGCACGAGGCCGCCAACGAGATCCGTCACGTGCAGTTCGGCATGGTGGCTGTGCTGGTAACCGTCGTGTTGGTGCTCAATCTCTTCGCGATTCTTCTGCGCGCGCGGATTGCCAGAAAACTGAAAGGATGATCACGCTATGACCACGCCCACCATGGATAGGCCGTCAGTCGAGGCAGAGGCACCGAAAGCAAGGCGGTCGGCGGTTTCTAACGTTGTCTTTACCGGTGCGTCGAGCGATCCGGCCGATCGCAAGGTCCACGTTCGGGCCCGCGACTTCTCTGTGTTCTATCGCCAGCACGAGGCCGTTAAGAAGATCTCGCTCGATATCTGGTCGGGCGGTGTCACGGCTATTATCGGCCCCAGCGGGTGCGGCAAGAGCACCTTCCTGCGTGCGATCAACCGCATGAACGATTTGATTCCAGACTGTCACACGACCGGCGAGTTGAGTTTTGACGGACGGGATGTCTACGACAGGCGTATTGATATTACGGTCCTCCGGAAAAAGGCGGGCATGGTCTTTCAGAAGCCCAATCCATTCCCCAAGTCGATCTTTGATAACATCGCGTACGGTCCCCGTCTGCATGGCATCTCATCCAAGACCGAGCTGGCCGAAATTGTTGAGATGAGCCTCGTGAAGGCCGCGCTGTGGAACGAGGTTAAGGACCGTCTCGACGCCAACGCGTTGGGGCTTTCGGGGGGGCAGCAGCAACGGCTCTGCATTGCGCGGGCCCTGGCTGTGGAGCCTGATATTCTGTTGATGGACGAACCCACCTCGGCCTTGGATCCCAAGGCCACGGCCCACATTGAGGATCTGATTGATGAGCTACGCGGGCAGTACACCATTGTAATTGTGACGCACAATATGCAGCAAGCCGCACGTGTCTCGGACCACACGGTGTTCCTATACGAGGGGCTCTTGATTGAATACGGTCAAACCGAGCAACTGTTTACAAACCCGAGCAAGAAGCATACAGAGGACTATATCACCGGCCGGTTTGGCTGATGGAGAGAGAGGCGCCCAATGACGATGCACCTGATACATGAGCTAGAGCAGCTGAAGCGTGAAACCTTCTCACTGGTGGCGCTGGTCGAAGAGAACCTATCGCTGGCGGTTAAGTCCGTACAGACACGGGATGAGCAGGAAGCGCGGGCGGTGGTTGGTCGCGACGTGGCCATCGATGCCGCCGAGGTGGCGGTTGAGGAGGAGTGCCTCAAGCTGCTCGCTCTGCATCAGCCCGTGGCAATTGACCTGCGTTTTATTGTGGCGGTGCTGAAACTCACGAACGATTTGGAGCGCATCGGCGATCTGGCCGTGAATATTGCTGAGCGGGCGATCGTGTTATGCTCGCTCCCAGAGGTGCCTGTGCCATTTGACTTCAGCACCATGGCCATCAAAGCAACGCTCATGCTAAAGCAGAGCCTCGATGCGCTGGTCAGCAGTGATGTGGACGTCGCCATGGCTGTGCGTGCGGCCGATGACGAGGTCGATGAGCTGAATCGCGAAATCTACCACCATGTTAAGGAGGCCATCCGTGCGCATCCCGACCACCTCGAAGCCTTGATCCAGCTGCTCTCCGTCTCGCGCCATCTGGAACGCGTGGCAGACCACGCGACCAATATCGCGGAGGATGTGATCTATCTTGTCGAGGGCCGCATCGCCCGCCATGCGCCTGATATCGGTACATCCTAGTCGCGCTTCTGTCACAAGAGGTTGTTACACAACGGTCGGGCGTATGTACGATTCGCTGTCCCTTTCCTATTCGTAATCGTAATCCTGCTCGTAATCGTAATCCGAGTACGATTACGAGTACGATTATGAGG
>JABMPJ010000104.1 GCA_013203785.1 Lentisphaerota bacterium
ACCACGAGCCCAGGCGAATCAACTGCACTTGAGCGAACCAGCTACCCACGTCTTGGATTGACCTCAGCGCCGTAGCCCACCGCCGATGATCTCTTCGCTTTGACCTGTGATCTCAGAAGGTCGCAATCCGAAAGAGCCCCGTGGTGAATTGATTCCCGCGACTGGGACATTGAGCGTGCAAGGCGATTCCAAGATGAGCGCCGGGGTCCAGAAGCGGTGAAATGTGGGGCCCCCACTTAATGGTGTTGATCCCGCTGGCTGGATCGTCCGCCTACGCAACCCTCGCAAGCTCGGATTGACTACGGCGTGACAGCCTTCGCTCTACGCTGCGCTGCGAGCGAAGGCTGGTGGAGCGGAGGAGATTCGAACTCCCGACCCCCGCGTTGCGAACGCGATGCTCTACCAACTGAGCTACCGCCCCAAAACCGGTCAAAGGAAGGCGGACTTTAGCACTTTGTGCGCTGGCAGATCAAGTGCATAGATCGCTGACCCAGCTGTTACTTTATGGCCACATCTCACCCACCACGGCCCCGGACGTCCGGGGCCATAATGAGAAGGGCTGTCGTTAACAGACAGGCACTGGGCAGACACCGGTTTCGCAGCGCGATCTACGGCAGCTTCATTCTAGCCGGACCTCTTGACATCACTATGTAATCGCCGCTATTCTGTAATCATGAAAAGGACGCAAATACAGCTTCCGGACCGGCTCTTTACGGCGGCGCATAACTTGGCCGCAGCCAAGGAGATCTCACTGGCAGAACTGGTGCGGCGCGGGTTGGAGTACATGCTGACGGTGACGCCGGGCCAACAGACTGAAGAGGGAGAATGGGCCCTGCCGCCCGCACGGGATCTTCAAAGCTCCTCTCCCTTCTCCGCCGAAGGCTGGCGCGAACAGATCCATATGGAGCATCTAAAGGTTGCGGAAGAGCGGGTAGGATACAGTGGAGGAGATGGGGCATGATCTCTTGTGACACGAACATTCTCTTTCCCGCCTGCGATCTCTCATCGCCACTACACGAGCCGGCCAAGGCCTTTATCACCGGCCACCGCCTTGACGATGGTTTCTGTCTTTGTGAGCAGGTATTCCTTGAATTGTATTGCCTCCTGCGCAACCCCACGGTCTGCCGCAAGCCGCTGTCCGGTGCGGAAGCCGTGAGTATGATAGAGGCCTTCCGATCAAACCCTGCGTGGCGTATCGTGGATGTTGTGCAGGATAGCCGCATCATGAAAGAGGTCTGGGGCCACGCGCGAAGCGACCCCTTTGCCTATCGTCGCATCTTCGATGCCCGCCTGGCCGCCACGCTGCGACATCACGGGGTAACAGAGTTTGCCACTTGCAACGAAAAGGATTTCGCATCCTTTGGCTTCACTCGCGTCTGGAACCCCCTTTCCTGACAACGCTCCCAGTTGAGCCGGTCATCACCGCTGCGGCGTGCGGTGCAGCAGTTGGGAAGCACGAGAGAAGCAGTGCAGACAGGTAAACCAACCGATCACGCCGTAGGCGAGGAGCCCGACGATGCCTGCAGCGATGTGGGCCGCCTCATCCAAACCGGCGAGCTCAGTAAGAATAAAGAGGCCGGTAGGAGACGTGAATAGCATACTCTCATGTTCAAAGGCACCGCCCCCGAACACCAGGCCGTAAAGAAGCATGAGAAGGAAAGGGACGACAATGAGGCCTAAAATGCGTAGAAGCGTCTGCATCACGACCACGGCGCGGCGCCGCGATCGGAGGGAGCAGCTCATTGCCACCCAGACGAAGAGCCATTCGTAGACCACGATGCTGCCCAGGGCCAGCATGAGATAGAGCATGCCTTTGCCCAACTCCCCGTGTCGCACGTACTTGCCGACAAACTCGACCACGATCGTCATGATGATGGGAGCAGTAACGAGAAGAACGAGACGTGGTACGGCCGCCATCTTCTGGCGGAGAATATCGCGTGGCTCAATCGGCGTTGTCAGGAGCACATCCAGGGTCTGATCCGTACGTTCGCCTGAAATCAGATTGGCCACATAGACGGCCGGCACCAGAATGGCGGGCAGCCAGAGAAATAAGATAAATAGAGCGAGCTCCCCCACCTCCCGACCGTGACGATAGCAGCCCTCGCCCGAGCAGAAGAAGATTCCTGAGCTGGCCGCGAGAAGGACGAGAAGCGTACCGGCGGGAATACAGACCAGCGAGAAGAGGCGAAACATGTGGCGCGGCATACAGACGGCGGCGCGCGAACGCTCGCGCCAAGCCACCGGTGTTCCATCCGGCAAAGAGGCCTCACGCCCTCCCCAGCGTACATTCCCTACAAAGCGATTGACCCAT
Source organism: Lentisphaerota bacterium (assembly GCA_013203785.1). Classification (GTDB taxonomy): domain Bacteria; phylum Verrucomicrobiota; class Kiritimatiellia; order UBA8416; family JABMPJ01; genus JABMPJ01. The sequence continues at coordinate 2,312 of JABMPJ010000104.1, forward strand.
TCCACCAGCCGGTCGTAGCGCAGATGCAGCCGCTTTATAACGGCACCGCGCTGTAGTCGCGGTCGCGCCAGGAAGAGTCGGGTCGCAGTAAGAGTAACGTAGAGACCAGCCAGAAGCAGGGCCCCATACAACAGGGCCTCGCCGCTGGTCGGGCTCTGCTGCAGGCACGGACCGAAGACCCAGACGAGAATCCAGTCACTATCGATCATGCGAAATATGTGTCCGAGCCAGGCGACCCACAAGAAGGGTACGCCGACAAAAAGGAGCAGGAGCGATAGGTAGGCCGCGAGGAAGGCGCTCAAGGTTGACCGGCAGATGGCCGAGCAAAGCAGTGCGATGGCCGCCACGCGCAGGACCGCCGAGAGTAGGGTGATCACGGCGGCGAGCACGTCGCCCACCGAAACACCACCGAGGCTATAGGCCACCGCACCAAGGGGAACGAGAAGCAGAAGAAAGGTGCAGAACGGCACGATTCGAGCAAAGTACTTCTGCAACACAATATCCCAGGGCGAAAGGCGCGAAATACGCATCAGATCGAGTGTGCCCTGCTCCCGTTCTGACGTGACAGACCCCACCACCATGGCCGGCAACACCACGACAATACTGATCAGGGCCATAGTGCCCACACCGCTCAGCAACTGGCTGCCCACACCATACATATAGGCCGCACCATAGGTCCCATTCCCGCGCCATGTATAGGAATCCAGGATGCCGTAAAAGACAACGGCTCCCACCAAAGCCGTAACAGACGCATAGATACCGCGCACAATATAGGTGCTACGCTGGGCGGCGAGCTGCGCCAACTCGCGGCGCATGACGGTGAGCCTGGGTATGAGCAGGTGTCTGATGGCGAGTGTTCCTTCCGGCCCGTTGGCCGTTAGCCTTTTCTGAGATGGAGGCGCGCCCAGCGCAGGGCACGCGCGCGGAAGATGAAGGCCAGTGAGAGGTAGAACAGAGCGTTCACGAACGCCACATTGCTGTGTTTGAAGAATTCGCCTTTGTCGAATTCGAGCATTCCCAACAGAACCATGGGCGACATCACGATGAGATTCTCCCCATCGGGAAGCCAGCGGGCCAATCTGCGGATTTCGAGCCCCTCCAACAACGCGGCCAGCAGTAGCGGGATGACGACAATAGCAAAGATGCGCGCCACAGCCATGGCCACCACTTGCGCGCGCCTGCGCGGTTTGAGGGAGCAGGCAAAGGTAATCCAGGTGATGGCATAGAGATAGATTGCCATGAAGACGAGTGTCAGGATGGCATACGCCAACACCTCTCCCGGGTTGGCATTCTTTCGAGACATCTCGACGGCCGCCTCAAACAGCATGGTCATAATCAGCGGTGTGGCAATCACCCAGCAGAGCCGCGGTACAGCCGCCAGTTTCTGGGTCAGAATTTCGCGGGCCGTGAGGGGCGTGGTTAACAACACCTCCATGGTCTGGTTGGCACGCTCTTTCGACATCAGGTTCGACACATAGATACAGAGCGCCAGCGCCACCGGTACCCAGATGATCGCCATGAGAATTGAGAAGCCTACACTCTCGCGCCCCCCCTTGAGCAGGGCAAAGACCAGGAAGATAAGCAACAGCAGGACCATCGGGACATTGATGACAGCCAAAAGGCGGAAGAGGTAGCGCGGGGTGCAGACGACGGCGGCAGATCGTTCGCGCCAGGCCACGGGCCGCTCATCGGGTAGCGAACCACTGGCGCGCCCCCAGCGGCGACGGCCGGCCCCGCGATTGATCCTCTCCATGGCGCTATCAACGCGACGGAAGCTGGCCTTAATGCCACCCTTGGAGCGTCGGCCAGCCCGTACAATGAAAACACGGGCCAGCGCCATGTAGATGCCGACAAAAACGAACCCCACGGCGAAACCACCCAGGATGATCCATATACCGGTTCTCCCGAACATGTTTCCCATTCCTGCCGAGCCGGCAATCATGACCCAGAGCCAGCCCAGCTGGAAGAACCCCATGAAAGGAATCGCGACCGTCATGGCGAAGAGAATGCCGTACGTTGTAAAGAAGGCCGCCACCGTGCTGCGAGAGAAGGCCGAGCACATGATGGCGAGGGCGGCCAGCTTGAGACTGGTCATGGTCCAACTGGCCAACGCCATCGCTATATCGCCAGCCGACACACCGCCCAGGCTGTAGGCCACCGCCATGAACGGCGTGGTCAGCAGCAGGATGGACAACATCGGCACCAGACGCGCGAAGAGTTTCTGAAAGACAATCTCCCACGGATTGAGACGCGTCACCAGCATCAGATCCAGCGTCCCGTTTTCGCGTTCGCTCGTGATGGTACCTACCACCATAGCGGGCAGGATCAGGTAGATGCCTGTCGTCACCATCCCGGTCAGAAGCATCATGACCATCTTGCCGCCGCCCAGGATGGACCGGACACTCGCCGCCGAAGCACTATTCAGCCTATGCAACGTGGTGTAGAGCGAGAGCAGCGCAATGGCATAGAAGAGCCCGGCCACCACCCCACGCGAGACGTAGGTCGATCGCCGGGCAGCCAGCTGCGCCAGCTCACGGACGAGCACGGGCAGGGTCATCTGTGTCTTAATTCGCATGCTAGTGTCTCTTGCGGCTGAATCAGGCGGTGCGACCTTCGGTCAGTTTCATAAAGACCGTTTCCATATCCATTGCTTCGGCTTGATACATCGTGATACGTGCACCGAGCTTGTGAATATCATCATGCAGCACCTCCACCGAGGTATCCTCTTGCTTGATTCTGATCGTGAAGCGGTCAATGTTCAGATCAGCATGGCTTACGCCCCGCAGCGCACGAATCTCCTGTAGCAGCTCATCGCTGGCGTTGGCCACCTGCACGTGGATCAGGCGCATGACTCCCAGCTCGGCGTAGATATCGTCCAGCGACCCCTCCGTCACCAATTCACCCGTCTCAACGATCCCAATACGGGTGCAGAGCTCCGAGAGTTCATGCAGGATGTGGCTCGATATGAGGATGGTCTTCCCCATACGGCGTAACTCCTTGAGCAGCTCGCGCATCTCGATCCGCGCGCGCGGGTCAAGACCGCTGGCGGGCTCGTCGAGCAACAGCAGATCCGGGTCGTGCAACAGAACGCGTGCCAGGCTGAGACGCTGTTTCATTCCTCGCGAGAGCCCATCGACTTGTGCGTCACGCTTCGCGGTCAGATCAGTCAGCGCCAGCACATCGGCGATCACACCGTCGCGTTGAGCCTTCGGCAGACGATAGGCCGCAGCAAAGAAATGAAGGTATTCATTGGCGCTCAAATCGTCGTAGACCCCGAAAAAGTCGGGCATGTACCCGATCCGCAGGCGCACATCGCGCTGACGCTTCACCACATCCATGCCACCAATGGTGACCGTGCCGGACGACGGCTTGAGTAGGGTCGCCAGGATCTTGATGGTGGAGGTCTTGCCCGCTCCGTTGGGTCCGATAAAGCCAAATACCTCCCCCTTCGGGATATCAAATGACAGATTTTTCACGGCCGTGAACTTGCCGTACTTCACACAGAGATTATTGATTTGAACAAAAGACATACTCTATCCCCCCTCGCTTGTAGAACGTTCCCGCTGGGCGCTGCTTCGATTCTCGTCGCTTGACGCGAGACGGTCAGCGCCACGCTCACGATAAAAGGATGTACGGCTCGTAAAAAGCGTATCGCCCTCGCGCCAGACCAGAATCAGGAGGGCATGGTCGGGGTCGGTGATATCGTACACAAAAAGGTCCTCCCCGGATGTCTCACAGCTCGGAGAGACGGCCGAGACGATGGAGAAGTAGCCGATACGGGGGGCCTCGGCGAGAACCGTCAGACGCAGCGGATGCTGACTACCCAGTCCCACGGGGGGGACCCAGGTATCATTCTTGAGCGTGTGTAGTTTCCCTTGTGTCAGCACGTAAGCCCCCTGCGGCTTTGCCGTGTTGACGGCCCCGAATCGCCTCCAGTAGGCGCGTGCGCCACGCGCGGACCAAATATCTCCGTCCTCGAGCGGCGGCAGGGTCCACGGGAACGCGGCCGTCGGCCGCAGCGTCATGGTCCGCCAAGCCGTAGGTCGCCACTGTGCTACAGAGAACGTCACCTCGAAGTCGTGCGGGTACCGGCCGCGAACCTGTTGCTCAGCTCCCCCCCCACCGCTGGGCATCCCGCTATTGTTTCCCCTCACGCTAGTGGGCGCCACCAGGGCACGCTGGATATGCTCCCCAACCTCGCCGTGGCTGGAGGGGACGAGGAGGCGGATGTCGTTCTGCCGCACCGGAATGCCGGCCCGATCAGTATCCAGCACACACATCTTGCCGCGCCGATCGTGACGCCCCATGGCATGGTTGGCGAGCAGCACGATCGTCACCGTCGCCAGGCCCACGTAAAGCGGTACGGTCAGCCATGTGTAGCGCTGTAGGCGCAAACGTTTGAGCAGGAAATAGTCGACCGGTCCCACGCAGATCACCAGCAGCGCCAAAATGAAGGTGAGCTGACCGATGCGAACAAAACGCATATCGCGCGGCATCAGGAGCGACAGATAATCCGAGCTCACCAGAAGATCGATCGGCTGTAGTGCAAGTTGGCTCCTGTACTCGCGCATATGGTTCCTGAGTTCATGGTCAACGCTTCGCGATGCGGCCATCTCCTTCGCTTCCGCATTCTCGTTCCATGTACCCGTCTGGACCACATGGTTCACTTGGTCGGCGCGCAGCTTCCATAGGAACGCCAGTGTGCGGCGCCAAGCCGGGTCCTTCCTCTGCTCCGCCCCCTCTGAAGCGTCCCCCAAGACGAGGGCGACGCGGCCCAAGGCCAGGTGGCGCGTCGCCAAATGCAGCCCCTGCGGCTCGCCATCGAGTCCGAATGCCAGGGCCGCTTCTCCGTCCCCCTCCTCAAAGAGCTGCGCGAGAAAGGCCTGATGTGTTTCAGGCAATCCGCCCGGATTGACTACGCAAAGACTACCGCCCGCCCGCACCCAGGCCCGCAGGGCTTCCAGCTGGACCATGCGCAATTTGCCAACACCCGCACCGGTCAACACCACAAGGTCGGCCGTGCAGTACTCCTCGGGTGTGGCAGGAAACGCATCCGGCCGCAACGGACAAAGACCGCAGTGCAGCGCGCCCAGGCGCCCCGGCTTGCTCTCTGGATTGAGCCAGTCCGGACGCAGATCGGCCGCAATATGTCGCACCTCCTCCTCTCCCACCACCGGCACGGGGTAGATCACGGAGAGGAGGCGTTCGTTAAGGTTGGGAACGGAATAGGGATGCTCCTGTAGGTCTATGGTGTGGTCGGTGGTGCGGAAGGTGAGTTGAGCGCGCGTGGATTGACTGTCACCATAGGCCCCCACGGCCGGGAGCAGCAGGCCGAAGGTCTGCGCCCCCGGCGCAAGGGCGAGGTCCGTCACCTCGCTGCGCGACAGAACCGACCGGCCATCCATAATCGCGATCTGTAGATCCCCTTCGAGCAGGGATGTGCCGTTCCACAGCAACGTCACGGTGGCACTGCGCGGTGCGCCGGAACGCCCGGCCCCATGCACCACGAGAGTCGCCGACAGCGGATCGCCATCGCCATACGCCATACGCCCGCTACAGATCGACACGCACACGACCCATAGCCCACACCAACGCGCGCAGCGTGCCCATACTCTTTGACCGTCTCGCCTCATTCGCCTCTCCCCGCGCCGCCCTGCGCACGCGTCTGCACTCTGTGGAAAACCCACCATTCGATCAAGAACAAGATCAGAGCCGCCAGCGCAAGAAAGGACCATAGCGGGCGCGTACCACGCACAAGTTCACTCGCCGCCGTGACGGCAACCTCGGCGAAATCAATACGCTCCACGGCAGCAAGGCTGGTTTCATCGGCCGAGAGCAGAGAGACGCCGATCATGTCCGGGGACGCTCCTTCAATCCGGTATACGCCGCTGTGCTGGGCCACCAATCCGGGCAGCCAGCCAGCCGAATCGGCCACCAGCTCACTCCGTCCCCCATCGGGATGGCGCACAACGCACCGCGCGCCGGGCGCGGCGCGCAACCCGCTCAGCACTCCCGTGCGGGCCGCTTCGGCTCTGACCAGTCCCTCACCCTCCAGCGAAAGCGTGACCAGATTGGCCAGCATGACCGGTAGCGCAATACGGTAGGGCAGCGTCGTCTGGTCCATATCCACGAGCAACGCGTACTGCCGACTATCCGGCTCCTGATGCAGCACCAGCAGGGGACCCTGCTCTCCATGCACGATCACCTTGTAGCCCTGCTCCTCGCAAGCGGCCACTCCACCGGCAACGCTGAAGTGGGTCCCCGCCGCGATCACCACGTCGCCGAGCTCGACATGCTGCAAGAGCGGATCGCCCCGCCGCCAATCCACCACGCGATCCGGTGTCGTCACGCGTGCGACACATCCCGTTAGGGCCGCCGGTATCGCACCGATTCCCAACCGTACGGGAGCCATCAACGCCGCGCCGCTTGACGCGTCACTCACGATCGCGTCGTACTGGTCGTCGGTCCTCTGCGCGCCATGTGGGCCCGGCCACAGTTGCACATCCGGCATCGAGCCGATCACGCGCCGACAGGCGACCAGGCTTTCGGAGACGTAGACATTGGCGGGTCGCAGGGCCGGTAGATCGAGCGTGGCGCTGTTGTCAGCCGCCAGCGTATCGACACCATCAACACTCAGGCGAACATCGACCCGTGAGGCGGTGTCCCCGGAGACCACAAAGATCACGCGCTCCGGGTTGTCGGCGGTGGGCGCCACCACGTCGCGCACGATGGCCTCCCCCGCCACACTGGCTTCGAGCGTGGCGGGCCCACGGTAGGTCGCCGACGCATCCACGCCCACAAAGACGCGCCACTGACTGCTGCCGTCGCGGACCGCGCGCAGCGAGGTGATGCCGGCGTTGGCACCGGCGGGCTCCATGCGCTCGAAGGTGAGCGTGAAGGGGAGCTCGATCGAGGATGAGGAGGGGATGTTCCCATCCGAGAGCAGTAACACCTCTTCGATCGGCGTGGCCCGACCCAATGCTTGTGCCATGGTGAGGGCGTCGTCCAGGTGGCTCTCCACATCCTGCACGGTGAGGGTGGCCAGCGCCTCGATCAATTCGCGCTTGTTGTCTGAAAAGTCGGTCAGGCGACGGGCCGTGCGCCCGAACGCGATCAGACAGATACGCTGGCCACGCACCATTCCCTCGATGCGCTCGGTGGCGCGCTGGCGCGCTTCGTCCAACCGGGTCGGGCCGCCGGGACGTTCACGCGCGCCCATGCTGGCCGAGCAATCGATCAGGATCGGGAGATGCAGTCGCTCACGGCTCCGTGCGCGCAGGTAAGGCTGCATCGCGGCCAGCACCAGCAGGAGCAAGAGCAAAAGCTGAAGCCAGAGCAGCAGATTACGCCTGAAGCGCTGGAAGGGGGAGTTGACGCGGGAGTCATTCATCACCTGCTGCCACAGAACGAGCGACGGCACTTCCGTTCGTGGCCGCTTCAGTTTAAGAAAATAGAAGGCCACCAGCGGAATCGCCAGGAAAGCCAACCAGGCCGCGAGAGGGGCGCTGAATCCAAAAGGCATCATCGTACCCACCCCTTTCGGCGCAGCAGGTCAGCCAGAATCCAACGCAGATCAGCCGAGGCGTCGAGCGACAGAAAGCGCCCCCCGCGACTCGTACAAGCCGCCACAAGCCGGCCCTCCAGCGCGAGGCGATACTCGTGGTAGAGATCGATCAGCGACCCGATCCCCGTGACATCGAGTGTGGTCCCGAGCTCGCAGTCGACCAGACGCACATCGGAGGTAAGGTCGGGGTCGAGCTCGGTCGGACCCAGCACCTGCACAGCCAAGGTCTCCAGTCCCTTGCTGAAGAGCGAGTTCATAGCCCGGGGGACGTCCCCGAAGGTCAGAAAATCAGAGAGCAACACCGCCACACCTCGCCCGCGATGCTTACGCAAGCAATGCTCAACGCCCGACTCGATCGGCATGTCACCGCCCGGCTCCACGCCCTCGATAAAATTGAGCAGCGTGCCCATCGACCCCCGCCCCCGGCCGGGGGCCAACTGCGTCACACCGCCCTCCCCGCCGTTCAGACACCAGCAGCTCACGCGTTCGCCACTCAGCAGGCCCATGATGCCGAACGCGGCGGCAAGCTGGCGCACCAGCGTCAACTTGCCTTCGAAGGCCATCGATTGAGAGGCATCCAACAGGAGCACCACATGCAGCTCCTCTTCGTGGTGGTAGGTCTTCATGTAGGGACGGTTGAGGCGGGCAAAGATGTTCCAGTCGACATAGCGGACATCATCGCCCTCAACATAGTTGCGGTAGTCCGCGAACTCGTTGCTGCTACCGCCCTTGCTGGTAAGGTGCTCGCCCTGCGCACGATTGGTAAAGCGCCGCGAGCTATTGATGCGCATGCGCTCCAATAGCTGCAGTATGTCGTTGCCAAACAACGACGTCACCTGTGCGACAGATGGGCTGGCCTCAGCCATGGGGGTCAGACCTCCTCTTGAATCGTCTCATGGATCGTATCAACCAGACGCGCGGGTTGGAGTCCTTCGGCCTGGCCGTCATAGTTCAGAATGACGCGATGCCGCAATACGTGTAGTGCAAAATGGCGGATATCATCGAAGGAGACATGGACCCGGCCATCGGCCAGAGCGCGCACGCGGCCGGCCTTGATCAGGGCCTGCGCCGCACGGGGACTGGCGCCCCAGCGCACGAAGCGCGTCACCAGCTCAGGCGCAAACTCACTCTCCGGATGGGTCGCCAGCACAAGCCGCACGGCATAATCACGAATCGGTGCAGCCACCACCACTTTATCCAGAGTCAAGCGGAGGGCCATGATCGTGTCCCGATCGAGCACTTTACCCACCTCAACATGCTGACGCAGAATCGTGCGGTCCACGACCTCATTGAGTTCATCGTGGCTGAGGAAAGGCACATCGATCTTGAACATGAAGCGGTCCAACTGCGCCTCGGGCAGCGGGTAGGTCCCCTCCTGCTCGAGCGGGTTCTGGGTCGCCAGCACGAAGAAGGGCGGATCAAGCTGATAGGTCGTACCGCCCACCGTGACGGAGCCCTCCTGCATGGTCTCCAGCAGCGCCGACTGCGTCTTCGGCGTGGCCCGGTTGATCTCATCGGCCAGGAGCAGTTGCGTAAAGATAGGACCGCGCCGGAACTCCAGTTGGTAGCCGCCGCCCTCGCCCGTGGACATGATGTTGGTGCCGATGATATCAGCCGGCATCAGGTCCGGCGTGAACTGCACGCGCCGAAAGTGGAGATCCAGGACGCGGGAGAGCGTCTTGACCAGTTCGGTTTTACCGAGGCCGGGCACGCCTTCGAGCAGTACATTACCGCCCGCGAAAAGGGCGGTCATAACGCCCTCGACGACGCCATCCTGGCCGACCATGACCTTGCCGACCTCTTCACGCGTCTGGTGATAGAGTGCGTGGAAGCGGCTGGCCTCTTGTTGAAGCTGTTCATCGTTCTGCATGGGTCTCTCTCCTATTCCTCTTTGTCGCCGTGCCATTGACGCTTACGCGCCAGCAGCTGACCTGTTGTCGAAGTGGGTTCGTCACTCGGTGGGGCTTGCTCTTCATCGTTGCAATCGGCCTTCGCTTGCCGCCGGGGGGCCGTGCGCGTGGCGCGCCGGGGCGATGCGGTTGGCGCGGGGCCGCCGTGCGTTTCGCGCACTGCGGCGAGCCCGCGATCAACATGCTGCTTGCGGGCCAAGAGCGATCCAAGCGTCTTGCTGGCCGGTCCGCGCTGGCGTCCGGCAAGGTGGCGCCACAGCTCACGCCAGTCGATCCTCACGCGTCGCACGGCCACATCAAGCGGGAGCAGAAACGCCAGGGCCCAAAGGAACCAATCGGTGATCGGACGGGTGTCCCGCCGCACCTCGCGATCGGCGTTGAACAGCGTCTCGCCCGTCTCCGTACCGGTCAGCAGTCGGCCACCTGTGCTGGAGGCGATCTGCGCCAGCAGAACGGGGTCTGAGCGGAAACGGAGATACTCCGGCGAGTAGGGCACCATCAGCCCAGCAGCAGCGTGTTCGCGGCGGCCATCGCCACTCCCGGCCACGAGCAGTTGATAGCGTCCACTGCCGGCCAGCGGAAAGGAGCCTTCGTAGAGGCGGGGACCCACCTGACGCAGATCGACCGGATGGGAAGCACCGCCGGAGAGGGAGACTTCGGCTGTGAGGTCAAGGAAGCCGGGGCTGGCGTGGTGATCTTCCACCAACACCCGCGCTTCGCTCCCTTCGGCGGTCAGGTTCACGAAGAGATTGCGTTTCTGCTCAACCCGCCCGATCGCGGTCATGAGCTGGCGTACAAACGGACGGTAGCGATCCCACTTGACCCAGTCCCGTCCCCAGTTGGATGAGAGATCGGAGGTGAATGCCGCCGTCGTGCCCAAGCCGTGCCGCCACACGGCCAGGAGCGGATCGCTGTCGTCCTCGTCAGGCGCCAGCAACACCGTCTCCGCACGAGGCTTGGCCATGGTTAGAACCAATCCATGCAGGGGCGGGACGGTGTCGATGCCCTTCATGATGGAGGAAGGAAATCCCACGCTCGGTGTGAAGGTGCGGTTCTGGACGATATTGCGCCGCAGCGTTTTGGCCTCCTTGATGAAGATCGACGGCAGCTCACGTGGATCCTGCGGGAAGTAGTAGCGGCCGCCCGTGGCGCTGGCGATAGCTCCCATGATGGTCTGCTCCTGACCGCCGTGCGGATTAATCGCGACCGTGGAGACGCTGATCTGTGACGCGGCAAACTTACCCAACAAAGCTGGCGGAGGTGGCGAAGGATCGCCGTCCGAAATGATAATCATGTGGCGCGAGGCCGCGTCGCTGGCCATGAGGCCCTTGTAGCCCAATTCCATCGTCGTCGCGAAGCTAGGCATATCGCCAATCGTAGCGTTGTTGATCAAGGGCACGAGCTTCTCATACTCCGAGGCCGGCGTGAGAGGAAAGAGCCAGCGTTCGCCACTGCTGCCGGTACCGTAGGAGTAGACCAACACGCCGACCTCGTCCTGCGCACCGAGCACACGCATCGCCTCCTTGGCAATGCGCTTGCCCCAGGTGTTCCCCTCGGCAAATTCGCAGGTGTGGAGGATGATGGCCAGTGCCCCTTTGGGCAGCGCCTTGCGCTTCTTGATATCCATCGATACGGGCAGGATTTTTTCAATCAGACTGCGGTTGTATCCGCCCGCTCCAAAGCTATTCTGGCCGCCCACCATCAGGAATCCTGAGCCCTGTACCACGACCGCGTCATGGATCGCCTGCATGCGCGCCGCATCCAGCTCGTCGGCCGCCACGTTGACAAAGACAATGCTGTCATAGGGCAGGTAGGAGAGCGCATCGAGGGGCAGCTCGAAGGCGTCCTTCTCTTCGAGCAGCAGCCCCGAGGCACGCATCGCCTCGCACAACCAGCGCGTGTGCTCGCCACCGTCGGAGCCACCCGTGACCACCAGAACACGCCCCTCCCCTTTGAGGTAGAGATGGTTCACGGCCAGGTTGTTCTCCTGCCAGCCATCTTCATCGGCGGCCACCTGGATCCGGGCGGCATATTCGTAGAAGCCGGGGCCGCGCATGTAGAGCGGCAAGGCGAGTCGGTTCTTGCCCTCTTTAAAGGTAACGCGTTGCTCTGCCACGGTCTTACCGTTCTCCGTCAGCGTGAGGGTCCCCGATCCGGCGGCCAACGAAGAGAGCACCACCGACGCCTCGTAGGTCTCGCCCGACTTCACCACGCGCGGCAGATCCAGTCGCTCCAGCCAGACCTCCCGTTCATAGGTATAGGCGATCGGCAAGGCATCGACCCGGATGCCACGTGACGTCAACTCGGGCAGAATGGCCGCGGCATCGCCCTCTGTCTCTGCCCCATCTGAGAGCAGCACAATGCGTCCGGCGCTGGAGTCGGGCAGCATCGCACTGGAGAGGGCGAGGGCCCGCTCGAGATTGCTGCCATCGCGGGGCACGCGTACATTGATGGCCTCGAATGGGAAGGACTCACGCGGGGGCAGCTCGACCCCGGCGCGGCGACCAAAGACCACGAGCCCCGCCTTATCGCGCTCCGGCTTGCCCTGTACCGTCCGACTCATAAACGCCATGGCCCGCGTCAGAACGTCGTCACCAATCGAATCTGACACGTCCAGGGCATAGACCACCACCATCTCTTCGTTGGTTCGAACCGCACGCGGTTCGGCCAGTGCCATGATTAATACCCCCGCCAGCGTCAACCGGATCCAGAGCGCCACGACGGCAGCAAGTCCGACCACCCCGCTGCGTCCGCACAGCCCGATCCACCACAGCCATACGAAGAGGATCGACAACCAGAAAGCGCGCGGCAGCGCGAACATGACGCGGTGCGTATGCGCCAACCCCAGACAGACGCCCGCGAAAAGGAGGCCGAAGAGAACGAGCGAGAGAACATCGCGCAGCCGTACCGGGCGGCGGGGCGGCGGAAAAAGCAGAGTGATGGCGTGCGGACGCTTCATGGCTGCACCACCACGATGCGATGGTTACCAGTGTCCGCCACAAAAAGCCGTCCGTCCGCGCCAGCCGCAATGCCCCACGGCGTGGCGAATTCTCCCTCAGCGCGACCGGTTCGGCCGTAGTGGCCGAGTGAGTCGCCACGGCCGTTGATCAATGCAATCCGCCCGGCGGTATACTCGATCACCGCCAGCTCGCCCGCGGCGGTGACCGTGATGTCATAGGGAAAACGGAATGGCACGTCCCCCGCACGCGCATAACTCGCTGTGAGTTCGCCCTGGGGGGTATAGACCTGGATGCGGTTGTTGATCGCATCCGCCACATAGAGCTGCCCGTCCAGAAACGCTAATCCCGAACAGCGCTGAAGCTGACCTTCACCCGTACCGAAGCTGCCGAAGCTGCGAAGCACCCCTCCCGTTTCGCTAAAGACCTGAATGCGATCGTTGCCACCATACTCGGCCACGTAGATCAACCCCTCGGGATCCTGTGTGACCGCCACGGGGTAGATGAAGGCACCGGCCTCGGTGCCCTCCTGGCCCCACAAGGACAAGACCTCCCCGGACGCACTGAATCGGACCAGACGGTGATAGTGCGTATCGGCCACCAAGATCGATCCGTCGCGCAGTTCGACGATTCCTTCGGGACGACCGACCGACACTTCGGGCATCGACCACTCGCGCGCCAGGGCACCGGTCGGGCTGTAGACCAGCACGCGGCCGACCGTATCCAGCACATAGAGCTCGCCGTTGGTGGAGACGCAGAGGCTGCGAGGTGCAGGGATGCCCCTCTCCGAGGGCTCCATGCGCCACACCGCCACATGCTTCAGCGGCGCACGCGTAGCGCGCGAACCGCAGCCGACCGCCACAACGGCCAGCAGCGCCAGCGTGAGGCCCAGACACACCCGTCGTGCGCGCACTAGCATGACGCCCCCTCGGGGTTGACGGAGGGGCGGCAGATCAAATGAACCGGACATCCCACAGTCGGCAACGAACCGGTATGGAGCGTGAAGCCGCGTCGCTCTCCCGAGGGTTCATGCCACAACTCCACCGTCGTGGTCTCTCCCGAGAAATGCAGCGCTTCCACCCGCAACGGTGCGCCCTGCTCAGCCACGTCCAGTTGCAGCTCGGAGGGACGATAGTTGCGCCCCTCTTCCGCCCCTGGCAGCCATCGCGCCGCATCCCCCACCTCAAACCAGTTGACCGGCCCCAACGCCTCCGCAATGTCGCGCGTGGCCGGACGCCAGTAGAGATCCTCCACGCAGCCCTCAGCCAGAACACGCCCCTCGCGCAGCAAGATTACCCGCGTGGCGTGACCGAGCACCATGCGCGGCGAATGCGTCGCGAAGACCACCGACGCGTTGCCCGACGCAGCCCGTGCCAGGACGTGCCGCCACAGCGGCCCGCGCCGTGCGCGGTCCACGTGTGCCAAAGGCTCGTCCAAGACCGTCACCCAGGCATCTGCCGCCACCGCACGCGCCACGGCCAGGCGTGACCGCTCGCCGACCGAGAGCTCGTCGATCTGGCGCTTCTCAAGGCCGGAGAGCTCCATTCTATCCAATAGCGCTTCGGACGTCTCGTCCTCAGCGCGGCGCACAGCATCAAGATGCTCGACCACGTTGAGGTGCGGCCAAAGTCCATCGTTCTGCGGCACCCAGAAGAGCGGAAGGCGATCAGCTCCCATCGGAAGAGCGGCGCACAGCTCCCCGGAATCGGGCCGGGCAAAGCCGACCAGCAGGTTGAGGAACGTGGACTTCCCGGCGCCGGATTCGCCCAGGACGGCCGTAATGCCCGGCTGGAGCTGCAGCCCGTCGCATGTCAGGCGCGGGCGTATCGCCCCCCTGACCACCACAGTGTTAAACGTCCAGAGGGGCGGCATGCCATGACCTCCAGAATCGATAGGTGATCGCCGCCAGCCCGAGTGCGGCCAGTGGAACAAGGAGTGTGATCAGAAGAGAGGCTGTCAGCACCTCACTGCGTCCGTAATGCATGAAATTGTAGAGCCGCGGCATCACCAGTGGCATGCGGATCGGCGCCAGGAGCGAAGCCAGAGTCACATCCGAGTAGACCTGGTAGATCAGGAGCGCCCCGGCCCAGAAGAGTGGGCGCCGCCCGCGCACCCAGTCGATAGACGCTGCCCGTCGGCGCAGACGACGGAGAGGACTCGTTTCCAGCAGGCGGGCCATGTGCAGATCGGTGGTCTGCTGACGGCGTTGAAGCAACAACTGCATCAGGAGGGCCACCGGCATGACGACCAGTGCCGCCGCAACCATGAGCGGCAAGGGGGTACTTCGCAGCCACCACAGCAGGGGGAGCTGTGTCAGGGCCATGACGCATAGTCCCAGCACCAACCCACCCAGTAGACCCGGTAGAAGAAGAGCCGCCATACCCGCATAGCGAAGGGCTCGCCCCCTCTTGTGTCGCGCTCGGGCACACACCTGTCGCGCCACGACGCAAGCCAGTACCCCTGCGCCGACCGCAACCGCCAGACTGCTTGCCAGCTCGCGCTGGAGCGCGAATTGCCGCAGCGTTTGCAGCGCGCCCGGCAGGGTCCCGCACAGCACCATCGCACTGGGAACCACGGCGACCAGAAGGGCACCGACGCTCAGCCAAGCGACCCCCAGCGTGGCCCATGCCCTGGAAGGCGGATGCCATCCCCCGCTCCCTCCGGCGATCGCCGGCCTTGCTCTGGATCCCAGCGCTAACAGCGCCACCCCCGCCAGTAGCGCCGCCAGCAGTGCCGGCATGGCCACGCGGCGCAGGGATTCGGTCAGCGCCATGCCCCCCACTTGTGCGTCAAACACCATCACGGTCCACTGCCCAACGCCCAGAAACGAGGCCAACTCGAATTCCGTGAAGGCGAGGACGAACACGGCACCGAAGAGCGCCAGCCCCGTGGTCATCGCGCCGTGCTGTAGCATGCGCCCTGCGTGTGCGAAGCGGGACGTGGTGCTCAGACGCGGCCAGAGCAATCGCAAACAGTGCCACGCTTCACGCGAGACGCGGCCCGGACACATCAGCCACAAGACCCCCGCGAGCGGAACCAGACGGGAGAGGACCAGCACGCCGTAGAAGCCTCCCCGCACAGCGGGTGAGCATCGGATGAGCCCCGTAAAATTTGCATAGGCATAGCCGATCAGGAGCGGTGGCGCAAAGAAAGACGCGGCCGCCAACCCCCAGGCCGGCAGCCGAACCGCGCGGCAGCGCGATGAGAGCGCAACGGCGCAGCCATAGCCCAACACCGCAGCAGCCGCAGCGATAGCCAGCGCACGGATCACCCCCTCGCAATTGGCACCCGGCAGCATCGTGGTCAGCCCCCCTCTTTCAGCCAGGCGATGCAGGCCGTGCGACTCTCGCCCAGCCCCGCCAGGGAGCAGCCCTTTGCGGCGGCGGGAACCAGGTCCGCCACCTCGTTGGGCAGGCGGGATCGATCGACAGGACCCAGCGGGATCTGGCGCGAGGGCGAGTTGGCCAGCGCCAGCTCCGTTTCAGCCGAGAGGAGATAGTCCACAAAACGTCGCGCGGCCAGCTCATGAGGACAGTGGGCCATGATGCTGACACTGTTCGGAATCACAATCGTCTGGCCCGCTGGTGTAAGCACCGGCAGCAACGCCACCGGCGCACCGGCGTCTTGCGCCATGAAGAAATCGTCTGTATCGGTGAACCCGAAGTCACAACCGCCCGCCGCCACCTGGTTCTTGACGGTGGAGTTCCCGGCCAGTACACGGAGGCCACGCTCACGCAGGCTATCATGCCACGCCACCAGCCCCGCCTCTCCCAACTGGCGCCAAAGCACAGCGTAGTGCGTCAACGTGGTGCCGTAGAGTGGACGCGCCATGGCCACGCGGGAGAGATCGCCCGCAGTGAGCCGTTCCTCGATAGCGGCATAGCTCGCCGTGCAGAGGTTTGTGTTTACGATATAGACGCGCATGCGCGCCGCAAACCCGGTCCAGTGCCCGTCTGGATCCTTGTGCACCTCGGGAATACGCGCATACCCGCTGCCTTTGTAGGGTTCCAGCACTCCCTGTTTCTGCAGGTCAAGGGTGCCGAGCAGCTCGTTGTTCCAGAAGACATCGCATTGGGGTCGTTCCCGTTCGTAGATCAACAGTTCGGTCAGTCCCAACGATTTCGTGGCCTCCGTGTCGTACTTCACGGCCACGCGCAGTCCCGTCTGCGTTTCAAATTTCTGGATGATGGCGGCGGCGTACACCGAATCATGGGCGCAATAGACGACCACGTCGGGCGCCCTCACCACCACGATGCCGATCACCACGATGGCAGGAATAAGTAGAAGCACAAAGAACGCCACGCGACCCCATCGTTTTATCATCGTTCCTCCACCTCGGTCGTGTCTGCAGACGGCTCCGTATCGGCGGCCATCGAGTCAAAATAGCGGCGAATCGTCTCATGATAGACTGGCGGCACCCCCTCGTTGCGCACCGCCTCGCTGATGCCCTCGCGCAGCTCCTGGATCTGCCGGTCATAGTCGGCGGCAGCGCGTCCCCGGTCAGCCGATTCGTCGGTCTGCCACTGCATCAGGATCTTCCCCGCGCGCATAGCGGAACGCGACGTTTCGCTGATGTGATCGGTCTCCAATGAATCGTCCTCGGGCGCTTGTCCTCCCTCGCCCTGCCCAGGGCCGCGCATGCCCGGCCCGGACCCGCCCGTACAGCTCCCGCCAGCACGGCACCCGGCACATTTACCACAGGCGCTCTGCTGCGCCAGCATCTGCTCATACAGCTCGGCATAGGAGGCCAGTGAGGTCGCGTTGCTGCAACTGTTGCCGTTCAGGGCCTGCTGCCGATTGCACTGTTGGGCCAGCTGTAGGGTGCGCAGGGCCTCTTCCAGGGCCTGCAAATCGTTCATGGACTGTTGCAGCTGCGATAGCTCCATCTCCGCGAGGTCGAGCGACTCCGCCAACGCTTCGAGGGCCTCTTGCGATAGATCGGAGGCCCCGCTCATTTTCATCTGGGTGAGGGCCCGGTTGACGGCGGCCGAGAGGCCCCGCGCGGAAAGATTGTCGTTGGCAAAGCGGGACATCTCCTGCAGGCGGCGCGTCAGTTCTCGCTCCAGAGCGCGGCGCTCTGCGCTCTCCGTCGTGTCGTTGAGTTTGCGGGCCAGGTCACGTAGCTCCCGCAGCTCCTGCTGCATCCCCGCTGACTCGCCCTGCGCAAGCTGCTTGCTCCACTGCGCCGCGCGGGGTGACTGCGCCCCGAAGGCCTGGTCGAGGCGCGGCAACGCTCCCAGCGCGGCGTTCGCGTGCTTGGCCCGCTGCCAGCTCTTGCCCAGCTCCTGTTGCTGCTTTGTGAGGGCCGCAAAATTCTCTTTGGGCTGCCCCGGCTGCATGCTGACGAAGGTCTTTTTCAGCTCTTCGATGCGTAGTTCGGCCTCCTCGCTGAGCTTGCCATCCGGTGCGCGCGCCGCGATGCGCGCCTTGCGCACGGCCGTGGTCTGGCGCGTCTTCTCCAGCTCTTCATGGCGCGCCTCGCGCAGCTCTCGCTGTTCCTCGCGTCCAAACGGGTCCAACTGCGGCACCCACGCCAGGGCCGCCCACAGCACCACCAAAACCGCCACGCAGCGCAAGGCGGGCTGCTGGCCACCGAAAGCGACGACCCGCCGCGGCTCCACCCGCTCCGCGTGCCGCGCGGCACCCGTCTGGACCAGCCCCGCAAACTCCGGCGCCTCCGCCTCAAGCAGTACCGCCGTCAGGAAAAGATCATCCGACCCTTCGGCATCATCCATGGCGCGAGCGCTATCCGCCACGGTCACGCGCCGATAGCCCAACCACGCCACCGGGAGGGCCGCGAGAGGAACAATCAGGAGCGATAGCGGGAACAGTGTGATGGGGAGGGGAAGCAGAAGCCGCAACACCAGCACGGCCACGCCATACAGAGCCGCACAAACCATGAACGCCCCATACCACCATCGCGCAAAACGGACGGCGGCGAGACGCCCCCCGACTCGCCGCATCACCCGCCCCAAAGGTGACCGACCCCTGTCCCCAGCATCCAGCATCCATGCAGCAAAACACAACTTGTCAATTTCGGCAACACCGCAATCAGAATCGTGGTATCGAAAAGGGCTCCAGATGGCACGCCCCCCTGTTATCCCGCTTGCACTCCTCGGAGATTGGTGAGAAGTTTGGGCAGACTGTTGAGAGGCACCATGCAATGAGCGCGGCGACTGTTGTGTCCCGCTCTCTCTGCTTCCATGACGAGGAGCGGCTTCACATGACTCATAAACCAGCCAAGCGCCCCCCCCGAACTGTTCGACCGTGTGGCCACCATTCTCGAAGAGGCACGCTCCAGTGTCGTCCGCACCGTCAACACCCGCATGGTCATCGCCTACTGGCTCATCGGACGCGAAATCGTCCAGGAGCAACAGGGCGGCAAGAAGCGCGCTGGCTACGGTGATACCCTGCTGGAAGACCTGTCACGGCAGCTGACGGAGAAGTACGGGCGGGGATATTCGGTTGCCAACCTGAAACACCTTCGTCAATTCCACATGGTGTACGCAAATAGGGCTCCCGAGATTCGCCATACATCGAGTAGCGAATTGAGGACAAGGGGAGCTAAACACGACGCAAACAGCTCAACAGGAGATAGTTGCAAGAAAAGCTACGCAGCGCGTAGCGAATTCGCTAGAGAGCATCCAGCGAATTCACCGTCCGGCAGCGACGTGGCGCTCCGCAGCTTCTCGCCAGATCTGTCATGGACCCACTATCGGCGCGCTCTATGGTATGGCCTTCACGATCAAGATGACGCGCAAAGCCGAGGGATTGGGCGACTATGTGGTCTGCAAACTGGAAGCGCTTCTCTATGGGCCACATGGTGAGGCCGATCTCTGTGCCGTGCCCGAACCGGAGTGGTGCTGGACCCTAATGATACGCACCCCAGCCTGCGTGGGCCAGGCAGACCGAGACAAGGCCGCGGATGCTCTGCTTGAAAAAGGAAAGTGTGAAGAAGTCAAGGACGTGAAACTAAAAGCGCTGACTGAAGGCCGGTGCGTGCAGATGATGCATGTGGGACCCTACGACAAGATAGGAAACACCATCGCCCTCCTAGAGGCCTTCGCCGAAGAGCAAGGTCTGTCGTTCAACGGCAAACACCACGAGGTCTTTCTCTCCGATCCACGCCGTGTGGAACCCGAACGCATCAAAACGATTGTGCGGCAACCGGTCGCGTGATATGGATAAGCACATGATTAGAGTCATTGCATCGATACGCGTGAAAGATGGGAAGCTGGCGGAATTTCTGGAGAGATTTAAGGCCAACCTCCCGCATGTCAGGGCCGAGCAGGGGTGCATTGAGTATGTGCCTGTGGTGGATATCGACATGGCACTCCCTTCACAGGAGCTGGACCCACAGACGGTCACCGTGATTGAGCAGTGGGAGAGCGAAGCCGCTCTGCGCGCGCACCTCGTGGCGCCCCATATGGATCACTATCGCGAGGCCGTGAAGGACCTTGTCGAGAAGGTGGCGCTAACGGTTCTGAAGGACGTGGATGGCTGATTGCCTCCTCTCTCGGCGCCGGGGCCGGGACGGCCCCGCGCTACTGCGAGCCCAGGCGAATCGACTACACTTGAGCGAATCAGCCACGCACGATGAAGCATAGTGAAGTCCTTGGATCAACTGCCCTGTAACGAATCCCAGATGCGCCAAGAGGGTGACGCAGATTCTCTCTGACTTGATAGCGATACGTTTCCCTGCTATGCTCGCGGCCGTTGAGAAGCGAACGGTGTCGTACGCTTTGACTCTTGCGGGCATGATACCCGTGAAAATTGGAGGAGAATCGTGATGAAGAGACTACTTATGTGTCTACTGGTTGTGGGTGCCGTGTCCATGTTTGCGGCTGGCTGCAAGACCACAGAAAAGAGCGCCAAGGAGCATCCGGTGGCCGAACACCCCGCCAAGATGGATGCACCTAAAGACCATCCGGCGCACTGACAAATGGTGGGGATGATCATTAAGAGGATATACAGACAGGTGGCCATGCTGTGCATGGCCGCCTGCCTTGTTGCTACAGGCTGCTCGCGCTTCCGGCCGTACGCGGGCGCCGATGAGCCCGTTCCCCATGTGGTGACCGGCGATATCAGGGCGGGCATAGAGTCACACATCGACGCCCTGACCGTTGCAGGGGGCGGCTATTTCCCACTTGTTGTTGATGAACAGGAGCTGCAACTGCGGCTGGTCAAGATCCATACCGAGTACCTGGCCACGCTGGGGCCACAGGAACATTTCGCCTGCGTCGACCTGGTCGATACAAAGGGCGATGTGTACGATGTAGACTTTTTCATGCAGGGCGATCCAGGCAGCATGACCGTCACCGAAACCATCCCGCACAAGATCAATGGTAAGCCCTACTACTTCTGGCAACAGAACGAGGACAAGACATGGGGCCGCGTTGCGGCCGATGAGGCGTCCCAGAAGCTGATGGGCGTCATCGTGCCGACGGACGCCTTTGAGTTCCGCTACCGCGTGACGCTGCCGGCCATTTCCGGGCCAGCCCAGCTCTGGATTCCGCTTCCGACGAGCGATGCCTTCCAAGACGTCACGTTGACCAGAATCGATGCTCCTCAAAAACACCGCATTCTTGAGGAGAAGCGCTTTGGCAACAAGGTGCTCTATTGGGAGCTGGGTCCGGAGGATGGGGGCAAGCCCCTCGATATCCGTTACGACGTGAAACGACGCGAAAAAGCCGCTTACCCAGATGAAGGTGACGATCCAGCCGCCTACCTCGCTGCGGAACGGTTGGTTCCCAATAGCCCGGAATTTGAGGCGATTGCCCGTGAGACCATCGCAGGAAAGAAGACGGATCTCCGGCGTGCGCGAGCCCTTTATGATCGCGTCATCGAAGAGCTTCGCTATGCCAAAGCGGGCCCTGGGTGGGGACAGGGAGATGCGGTCTTCGCATGCGATGCACGGCACGGTAACTGCACAGACTTCCACGCCTACTTCATGGCCCTGGCCCGTGCCGTGGACATCCCGGCCCGCTTCGCTATCGGAGCCGCCATTCCGTCGACCCGCAACGACGGTGGGGTGGATGGCTATCACTGCTGGGTCGAATTCCATGCCGAAGGAAAGTGGTGGCCGGTCGATATCAGCGAAGCCGACAAATACTCCGCTCTATCCACCTACTACTTCGGCCATCATCCGGCCAATCGTCTGGAATTCAGTCGCGGGCGGGACCTCGAGATCGAACCAGGCCCGGTATCCGGACCGATCAACTTCCTGGCCTATCCCGTTCTCGAAGTCCAAGGCATGCTCGTGAATGCGCCTGTCAGCTTCTCCTTCCACCGAGAGATCTGAATCACCTCGGGGTCGAAGCAGAGCACGCCGCCAGCTCTCTGCGGTGAGCGTCAGGAGGCCCGTCCTGCGATCAGTTTTTGCGCCCTCGTCGACGACGGTAGCTCGCGGGGCCCTCACCCATCTGCCTCTTGAACACGCGATAGAATTGGGCGTAGCTCCCAAAACCTGCATCCAAGGCGATGTCCAGCATGGTACGATCCGGGTCGGCCCGGTAGGCGTCGCAGAAACGCTCAATACGAATACGGTCACGAAATTCGGGGAGCGACTGGCCGAGCTGATGCTTGAACAGGCGCGATAGACGTGAATGACTCAGCCCGGCACGACGCGAAAGCTGCTGCAGCGGCTCATCCAGGGGCGAGGCATCCAGCAGGGCTATCATTCGGGCCACGGCCGGATGGAGGCGTTGTGCTTTCTGATCCTGTTCCGCCTCCGCGTACGCCGCCCATGCCCGAAGGAGGGCGTAGCCGAGACCCGCGTTGATCAGGGCTGGCTCAGACTGGCGTTTTTCCAGATCGGCGAAGAAGAGGTCTAGATGGTGTAGACTGGATGGTGCCAACTCCCCGATCAAGACGCGACCCGGCGTCGACTGCGTCAGGACGCTGGCGTGCGTCCGACAGTGTCGACCCACGAAACGTGGCCGGAAGACCCCAATCCACATACTGAACTCCGGGGAGCAGCCCACCAAAACGTGGCGCTGCTCAGGAAAGAGCCAGATGATGGTCCCCGGCCCCAACGTGTAGCGCGCGCCATCCACCACGTAGCTGGCATCGCCACGCGTGACCAGGTTGACTTCAAGCTCGCGGTGTCTGTGGGGAATCCGCATCCCAGCCCCGCCATACTCTTTGAACCGCCAAAAAAGCCCTTCCAAGGCAGGCGGGAGGCCTATGTCTGCGTACGATTCAACCATATACGATAAGAGATTGCCTAAATTTGCGAAGCAATGCGACAAGGAAAGTGTAAATGTGATAACTATTCGTTCGTGATTATGAAATTAAATGGGCCAGAAGGAGAAGACGAGAATGAGCACAACCGACTACAAGGTTCCGCAGGACCAGATCGACCAGTACAATGACGAAGGCTATATGATTTTGGAGGGAGTCATCCCGGCGGGTTTGCTGACGATACTTCGAGAGGAGTGCTCATATTTCATGGGCTATTGTGACGCCGAGATGGATGCCCGCCAAGTCGAGAAAGAGGGCCTCAACTACCGCCGCAACCGCTACTTCATTGGAAACCGGTACCACACCAGCCCACGCCTCTGGCGCTTCATCTACAGCAACCTCATGGCCGAGGTATCGCGAGCCGCCCTGGGACCAAACGTCCAGCTCTTCAACGAGCAGTGGGTTGTGAAGGCGGCGGAAAAGGGCGGGGCGTTCAGCTGGCACCAGGATTCCGGTTACGTCAAGCACGGCGATGCACAGACGACCCATCGCCCCTACCTGACCTGCTGGTGCACGCTGGACGATGTCAGCGAGGCCAACGGCTCGGTCTACCTATTGCCACACTCGCGGGGCGGAACCAAGGACCACGTCGCCGATCACGTCCGGGATGCCGGCACCAATGACCTGGTTGGCTATCGCGGAGACGACCCCGGCATATCCATCACGGCGCCCGCGGGTTCCATCGTTGCGTTCACAAGCTACAACTTCCACCGCTCCGGCCGAAATACCACACCGCACATGCGGCGGGTCTACCTCACGCAGTACAGCGCCGAACCTATTCTGAAGCAGGACGGCGGGTTGTGGGGTCAGGCGGTGCCGTTTCTTGAAAACGGTGACGTGGTTTATGACTATGCGGCCGACATGGCGGCGCGGACTCAGCAACAGCATCAGGAGTAACGACACATGCTTGCATGGAAGCCGAACTGGGATGAGACGAAACGTCATTTTGCACAGTGGTGGAAGCACGAAGGGATGGTGCTCACTGCGGGGAGTCATCCGCTCGATCCCCCGCACGAGGTCGTGACCGCACCGGTGCCAGTCGGCGTGGTTGAGTCCTACGAGGACGGCATCGCCCGCGCCATGCGTAACCACTACACGTTGGCGCAGCTACAATTCCCAGGCGACGGTCTGCCTATATCTCCCGCCGACATAGGACCAGGGTCTTTGGCTCTCTTTCTCGGTTCCGAGCCCGGGTTTTCGCCTGAGACGGTCTGGTTCGAGCCCTCCATCCACGAGGTTGCCGAACCGGAGTCACTGCCGCCGCTGACATTCGATGAGGGTAGCCACTGGTGGCAGGTCACCGAAACCACCTGCCGCAGCTGCGCCAAACTGGCCCGAGGCAAGTATTTGACCGGGTGCCCGGACTTGGTGGAGAACATTGACATCATCTCCGCCCTGCGCGATCCACAGACCCTGATGATGGACATGATAGAGCGACCGGAGTGGGTGGACCAGAAGGTGATGGAAATCAACCAAGCCTTTTTCACGGCCTACCAACGCATCTATGACATCATCAAGCTCCCAGACGGTAGCGCCTGCTTTGGGGCCTTCGGGCTCTGGGGGCCGGGCAAAACCGCCAAAGTTCAGTGTGATGCTTGCGCCATGTTCTCACCGGCCATGTTTGAGCGCTTCGTCGTTCCCGCCCTGACGCAACAGTGCGAGTGGCTCGACTGCTCGATGTACCACCTCGATGGCACACAATGTATCGATAAATTGGACCATCTGCTCTCCATCGATGCCTTGGATGCCATCGAATGGACGCCGCAAGCAGGGATTGAGGACGGTGGAGATCCGCGCTGGTATGAGATGTATCATAGGATTCTCGACGGCGGGAAATCCCTACAGGCCATTGACGTCACGCTTGACGAGCTGGAACCCCTTCTCGACGAGATCGGTCCCTGCGGCGTCTACGTCAGGATGGACACACGATCACAGATGGAAGCTGAACGCGCATGGGAGATCGGTGAGCGTTTCAGGTAGGTGCACGGCGCACGCAGGTCACACGGGCCCGATGCATCCGCATCCACGATGACCCACTCCCATCGGACCTCAGACCAGGTTGTAACGGCCGGGGGCGATAATGTGATTGGGGTCGAGGGTCTGTTTGAGATCTCGAATCGTCTGCCAGAAGGGGTCGTCCTCCTTGACCACATGGTGCATCGAGTTGATGCCCACGCGGTAGGGGGGATAGCCCTGCTCCATGAAGCGTGACTCCATCTCCTGAATACAGGCACGCGCGGCTTCGGTGCGCGCCACATCGCGCCGGTCAAAGGCCAAGCTGACGACCCCCTCCATGGCCTTGGAGGTCATCAAATTGACGGTGATCGCCGCCTCGAATCCATGCCGTGCGAAGGTCCCACGAATATCCGCCACCATGGTGCAGACCGCGTGGCCCGAAGCGGGAAGGATCGGGAGACAGAACATCAGGCCGCTGTGGCTCTGGTCTGGGTCGAGCGAATCGAGATGCTCGAAATCGCCCGTCGGCCAGTAGACCGTGTTGATGCAGGTGTCGGTCGTCGTGCCCTGCGTGAACCCGTAGGTCGGCTCGATCGCCTGCAGCAGCATGCGCTGCTTGCGCACATAGGGGATGAACGACAATATCCCGGCGACCCGCTTGGCGGTACGAATGAAGGCGTCATCCAGGAAGGTGGTCTTCGCAATCCCACGAAAGGTCCGTCGGATCTCCCTCCGTGCGTAGCGGAGTTGGTGGCGTGTGCCCAGAATCCCCACACCGGCACTCCAGGGCCCGAAACCGGCCTGCTCCAGCATCGCCACAGCCTGCTCCCGCAACGCGGGGCCCGCTGTGCCGCCCGCGGCGAGCATGACCTGGTAGAGCATGGGCGCGAGCAGGATGTAGGAGCGCTCCCGGTTGCCCACATGTGCAATCGTGTGGAATATGCCGTTGCGGCGCAGCTGGATCATCCCATCGATTACGGCGGCCAATTTCTCTTCTGACTCCACGCGCACGACGGCGGTCATGCGATGCTCTGGTTCCGGCATGAGATCGATGCAGGCCGAGGTCACGATGCCGAAATTGCCCTGCGGAAAGAGGCCGTCCAGCGAGGGGCCGATGCCGTGCGGAAAGAGGTTCGCGGTCTTGGCCCCCTCAACGTGTCCGAACCCGGTCTGAATCGTCTTGCCGTTGCCCAGCACGACGGTCATGTTCGAGATGCCGTCTGCCCGTGAAGCGAAATAGCCCACGCCACGGTCCATGGCATTGCCGATCAGGCTGGTGGTAGAGGTCGAGCCGGTCACATTGAGCATCAGCTTGAGGCCTTTCTGCTCGATGTGGTCGATCAGTTGGCCCTGTGTCACGCCTGGTTCTACGACGGCATAGTGAAAAGCCTCATTAATTTCGAGGATGCGGTTCATGCGCGAGAGATCCACAATCGCCGCGCCATCGCGCACCGGCAGTTTGGATCCCATGCCCCATTGCCCGCCGCGGCTAATGGGATAAAGGGGGGTCTTGAACTCGTTGGCAATCCGCACGATCTCCCGCACGCCATTCGCGTTGGCCGGTCGCAGTACGCACCACACATCACGTGAACTGGCGCACACCGAGGCGGTGTAGGCGGCGAGCCCCTCGGGAGTATCAATCACTTCGGTTTCCGGGGTGGCTTTCCATGCGGCTATGGCGGCTACGACGGATGGGCTCATAGGGTGGCTCCCGGCTTAGTCTTGGGCTGATCGTTTTAAGGCTTCAAGCTTCTGGCGGGCAATCGAGGTGTGAAAACGGAGTTGGTAGAGGTTGTCCCCATAGGCGGGCGGCACGGTGACCTTGGCGACCTCCTCTTCGATGCGCACAATCTCAGCGACGAGTTCATCGGCACGCTCGGGTTGCGCGCCCGGTGCTACCGCTGTTTCAAGTTCCTGGAGGGCCTTGTACCAGCGGTTAATGCGGCGGCGTACACGCCACTGGTAGAGCGGCGGCACCAGTTTGAGGAGCGGAATCAGGAGCGTCAGCAGCGGAATCAACATGATCTTGAACCGATTGATCAGTGTGGCCGCCCAGAACGGAAACACGCGCTGGAGGAAGGAGCGGCCGCTCGCGTAGAAATCGCGCGCCTGGTCGGCCAACTCAAACTCCACGAACTGAGGCGAGGGGAAAGCGCCGGGGGCCTCGATCCAGTTGCCCTGGCCGTGTGTGCGAGCCGCCGCATCTAAGAGCAGATCCATCAGGGCCGGATGGAAGTCGGCCCGCACGACCAGTGTGGCCGCCGCCGAGACCAGGATGTGGTTGGAAGGGGGGATGTTACGCGCCAAATCCATCACGCCCTGGTAGAGCACCACCGGTGAAAGATGGCGGTGACGATTGCAGATGGCTGGCGCGCGGCGAAAACTCATGAGCCAGATATCCGGGGAGGCCAGTAGTTCGGCGATCAGGGGGGATGTGGGAGACATTACAAAAAAGGCGGCGTCAATTTCTCCGGCTTGGAGGGCGGCCGATGCAGCCTCGCCAGTCAACTCAAGCAACGTGGCATTGGTGGGACCGATACCGCAGTCGCTTAACAGCGTCAGGGCGAGTGCGCGTGTGCCGCTGCCGTCGGGGCCAATCGCTAATCGCTTGCCCGTCAGCTCCGTGAGCGCGTCCAGCTCGGCCCCCCTATAGATCACCCACAGCGGCTCCAGGTAGAGGCTGCCGAGTGCCAGAAACGGCGGGGAACCGGTCGCCACACCGGTCTGTACGAAGGCGACATCCGCGCCACCATCGGCGGCCAGCAGCGCCAGGTTTTCACGGGTCCCCGCCGTCGCGAGAACAGTTACCTCAATGCCATTCTCAGCAAGGAGCTCCCTGTAGGCGGTGGCGCAAGCGTAGTAGGCCCCATTGGTAGAGCCGGCGGCAATGGTAACGTGGCTCGGGGGGGCCGGCTCAACAAATTGATAGGCAATCACGAAGCCAATCAAGGTAACCGCCACGCTGGGCAGTATGATTTTCAGCATGCCATTCCGAGAGGATCGTGAGAGTGTCATCGCGCGTTTGGCCATGTGCATCCCTATCCGCTCTTCTTGCGCTCAAGCGTGCCTTCGAGCGTCTCAACCGCGGTGCTGAAACGATCGATGTTGCGATCATCCAGATCCATCAGAAGTTTGTGGGCCTCCAGGAGGGTCTCGGGCGTGGGCGCCTCCTCAGCCGGTACCGGGATATCGTCCAACAGGAAGGGGGTTACGGCCGCAGACACCCGGATCTCGAAGGCGGAGTCAAAGCCCATGCTCTCCAGCAACAGGTTCATGTCTTCGCGGCTGGAGAGGAGCGTCGGCTTGCGATGTGCGCGTGCGATGAAGCTGCGCGCAATCTTGGCCACGAGCCCCAGTATGGTGCTGTCCAGATAGTCGGCCTTGCGCAGGTCTATGATGATATCGGCGAGATTCTCAAGGGCGAGGGTGTCGATGAAGGCATCGAAGCGCTGACTCATGGCAAAGGTCAGCCGCCCGGTCAGCCGGATATGGCAGATGCCATCCTCGGTCGCTGTCTGAATATTGAATTCGCTCATAGGAAGACGCATCGTAGCGCAAAGCGGTCAGAGACCGCAACCCGCTTCACCTCAGGGCGGCCGAATAGGGCAGGGTCATTCAGTTCTCTGCAATTCGCTGGCCATCAGAAGCTTCGCGACACGTCTAGCGCTGTGAGCATTTGAATATCCAACAATCCAACAAGGAATGTCCAATGTCCAAGTGCGAGCTTCTGGCGAATGTGGAGTCCAGGGGCTTCCCATTCTCTATTCTCGCTCACTTGGACATTGGATATTGGGACTGTTGGCTGTTGGATATTCCACAGTGGGAGCGCTAAATCATCCACAAGTTCCTAATTTGCGATCTGTTTCGGCCGTGAATCAGATGGCTCTGCCGAATAGGGTCGTTTATCCGCGCTGAACGGTCAGGACCGATACATCATCCGGCGGCATGGTCACCTCGGCCAATCCGAGGTGTTTAGTCATTCGTACCAGCGCCCCGGCACTGCGCGCGACCGCCTCCCTGAGACAGGCCTGCTTTTCAGTCAACCCGGGTTGCTCCAACAGATCCAGAACGCCATCCGAAAAGAACGCGATCACAAAACGCTCGGGCAGCGGATATTCGCAATTTTCATAGGTCGAAAAATCGAACATACCGAGCGGCACACCCTTGATCTTGATCTGTTGCGCCACCCCCTCCGTCAGGATGATGGGGAACGGGAATTGGCCCCCATTGGCGAAGGTCAGGTGGTTGCGCTCAATCTCGATCACACCATAAAACAACGTCATATGCTTGCCGAGATTCTGGGTCAGCAGCTCCTTGTTGAGACGGGTTAGGAGGAGTCCCGGGTCTAAAATGGCCTGATCGCCCTCCCGCACAAAGCGCTCGCGTGTGTAGGAGACGAAGCTCTTGAGCAGTACGGTAATCAAGGCCGACGACACGCCATGCCCGGAAACGTCGGCCATATAGAATCCGACATGCTGATCATCGATCTGGAAGTAGTCCACAAAATCACCGCTCATGTAGAAGGAGGGCACGAGGTGGCGCGAGAAACGCAGGGGGCCCAGCTGGTCGATCTGTGGTGGCAGGAGGCTGGTCTGAATCAACTTACCGGCCTCCTCGTCATCGTGTAATTTCTGCAACGAATCCACGAGGCGGCGGTTGGTCAGGATCAATGTACGTGTGCGCTCGACGACCTGCTCTTCCAGTTTCTCATTGAGGGCGCGTAGCGAGTCCACGGCGTGGCGCCGCTCGCTGATTCCGACCACGATCCAGATCAGCCCTTCGATTTTGGTATCATCATCCACCGGGTGTACCGTGGAGATTGAGATGTCGCCCCAATAGATGCTCTTATCCGGCCAAATGTAACGCTTCTCAGAGCGGAAGGATGTGCCCTCACCGGCCAGGATACGGTCCACCATGCGCTGCAGACTGCTGCGGTCGCTCGCGTGGAAATGGTCGAACAGCCGACTGTCGGCCAGCGCTTCCGACGAGCAGCCAAACATCTGACAGAGCCCCGGATTCGACTGCACAATCCGCCCGTCGCAGTCCGTCAGGGCCAATCCCACGGCGGTGTTGCGGAAGATAGCCCGGAAGCGCGTCTCCATCTCGATGAGCGAGGCGCGCGTTGAAGCCATTTCGGCAACATCATCCGACAGCCGGAACGCCATCAGAAAGACCATGCCCATGTAGGCATACTCCAGGATGTAGATCGAGTGGTTCAGTCCTGTCGCCACAGCCGTATCGTTGACCGCCCCGATGAAGAAGCAGACCATGGCAGCCAGGAGCGGCACGGCGCGCTGTCGACGTTCTCGCTGATAGAAACGGAACCCCACAATGAGCAGATAGATGAAGGCCAGGATGGCCCCCCCATGCTGAAGCATCGTTAGTCGACTTAGCTCGGCCTCATGGTAGCTCACCGCCGTTCCCAAGAATCGGAAGCTCCGCAGTATCCCTCGGTTTGGTTGAAAGATCAGCGCGTTGGGTGCCAGCATCATCATCAAGGCCATGCCGCTGAAAAAGGCCGTGCTGAGCCAACGAAAACGGCGCGATACGGCGCCGGTGTAGTCGGAACAGAACCAGACAAACGCCATGCCCACCAGCGCCAGGGCGAGTAGCTGGGCGCGCTGCCACATCATGCCCTCCGCCACGTGGGCACCGCTATACAGCCCCGCGCAGAAGACATCGTAGCCACCCATAGCAATACAGGTCAGGGCAAACGTCAGGTCGGTGCGATGGCGGCGACGGCGCGAAGAGAGCAGGAGATGGTAAATCCCCGTATAGAGCGTGATGCTCGCAAGAACAATGGCGGGTACTGATTGAGCGCTGATCATGGGGTCCACTCCAAGCCGAAGAGCAATCAACCATGTTTCGCCCCGACAAGCAAGCATGGGCATCCTGGGGCCAGTGATCACTAATGCCGCGCCCCTGCCTAGGACGTCTCATTATGGCATCCACGGGGTAGCCGGACGCGACAGAGCGCGTCCCTCCATGATGGACGCTGGCGGTTTTCCGTGGAGTGGAGGGCCCCGGACGTCCGGGGCCGCATGGAGAGGATGCCATAATGCGAATGGCTGGCCCCGCCCATCGATGATTGATTTGGTTAGCGGGTTCAACTATACAGTGGCGCATGAAAAAAAGTTTGGTTGTACTTGCTGCCGGAATGGGGAGCCGCTACGGCGGCCTGAAACAGATGGACCCCGTGGGACCCTCCGGTGAATTCATTCTGGACTACTCCGTCTACGACGCCCTGCAGGCTGGCTTCGACCGGATCGTCTTCGTGGTGCGCCGGGATATAGAGGCCACGTTCCGCGAGGTGTTGGGCGATCGGATTGGGCGTCACGTGGAAACGGCTTATGTCTGTCAGGAGATGACGACCGGGCTGCAAGACTACCCGCCCTCGGTCGGACGCCAAAAGCCCTGGGGCACCGGCCACGCCACACTGGTAAGTCGTGAGGCCGTGGACGGCCCCTTCGCGGTGATCAATGCGGATGATTTTTACGGCCGCGAGACCTTTATGCTCCTGGGAGCGTTCCTGAAGGAGAGCGCTGACGATCCATCCCGCTATGCCATGGCCGGTTTTGCCCTGCGCAGCACCGTGACTGAGCACGGCACGGTCGCGCGCGGCATATGCCAGGCCAGTAACAACCTATTGACCAGCATCGTGGAGCACACCGCTATCAAGGCCACGGGCGAGCAGTTCTATTCGGAGGGGGCTGGCGAAACCTTCTCAGGCGACTCCATCGTCTCGCTGAATACCTGGGCCCTCAAGCCTTCCATTTTTGCGACACTTCAAGCCGAATTCACGGAGTTTCTCACGATCTCCGGTCACGAACCCAAGGCCGAGTTTTTTCTACCCACCGTTATCGATCGGATGATCACGTCCGGTCAAGCCACGGTCGAGGTCCTGCCGACGCCCTGCACCTGGTTTGGCACCACCTACGCCGAAGACAAGGTGCGCGTCGTCGAGGCGATCGCCCGCCTCGTCGCCGAGGGGTGCTACCCGGACGACCTCTGGAAATAGGCCAGCGCAGAAATAACCCTTCTATGACAGGAGATTCTGGTTGCATTGCCCCCGTGGCTTGCTCTAGCTTTCCGGGAGTGCCGGAAAGCACTCATCGTTTACTAACATCAAACCACAGAGGATAATCGTTATGGCAGCAAAAGCCCTGACCAAGACTCAGATCGTCGCCAAGCTCGCCGAGCAGAATGATCTGACCAAGAAGCAGTCCAAAGAGTATCTCGAAAGCCTCGCGGCGCTGGCCTACAAGAGTGCCAAAGATGGTTTCACCATCCCCGGCATCGGCAAGCTCGTGAAGGTCAAACGCAAGGCGCGCATGGGTCGTAACCCGGCCACGGGTGCCAGCATCAAGATTCCGGCTAAGACGGTTCTTAAGTTCCGTATTGCCAAGGCGGCCAAGGATGCCGTGCTCCCCGCCGCCAAATAGCGGACGGCAGAGTAAAACCGGACGATCGCAGGAGACCACTCCTGCGGTCGTTCTTTTTTTTGGGGGGGGTGGCGAATGACGGTCGGTTACCGGTGTGGCGTGCGGATTTATTCCATAACCACTAAATGCCGAAGTAATCCAAGATCTTGCTCAGCATGGCTTTCTCGGTCGGGATCGCGGCCCGGGTCTTGGTGGCGTTGACGGATTGCTGTAGTGCGTCCAACTCTTCAGCGCGCTGCTTGAGCGCTTTGGCAAAATCTTCAGCCAAGCTCTTCTTCTCCTTGAGCAGTCCAGCCAGCACGTTGTGGGATAGTGCCAGGACACGCGAATCCTCGAGCGCCACAACGGTCGCGCTGCGCTTCTCTCCGGTGAGTAGGCTCATCTCCCCAAAGTAATCTCCGCGCCCGAGTGTGGCCACCTGCGGCGAACTCGCGTCGGCTCCGAGATGCACCGAGGCGCTGCCCTCTAGAATAAGGTAAAAGGTGTTGCCTGCATCGCCCTTGCGCACCAGAATTTCGCCCTTGCCATAGATCTGTTCCACCAGCCGTTCGGCCACGTGGTCGCGCGCCTCTGCGGCGAGCGGACCAAAAATGCCATTCTCCGCCAATAGGGCTTTCCATGCGACAACGGCTTCCTCGTGCTCGCGCTGCTCCCGCGCTTCGACAGCCGCCATGGAGCGCACGTCGCGGATCGGGAACGGGATCACGATGTCCTCACGCTTGAACTCGTACCAGACGCGATCCATCATATCGCTCTGGATCTGCTCGAGTTTCCCAAAGTCGCGTATGAAGAATTTGACCGTGTAGTCGATCGAGAAATCGCCGTAGTTGTCCAACCACACCACCGGCGTCGGCTCGTCCAGGATCTGCGGTACCGCCGCGCAGGCCCGCAGAATAGAGGCGCGCACCTTGTTGGGCGGCACGCCGTAGTTGACCCCGATCTGCTGCGTGAACCCATGGCTCTGCGTCGGGCGCGAGTAGTTGACGATATACTCACGCGCGATCGTGGCATTGGGAATGATGATGTAGTCCAACATCTTGGTCTGTAGCCGCGTGGCGCGCCAGGTCATGTCGCTGACTCGTCCCACGAATTCGCCCACGCGCACCCAATCCCCGATCGAGAAGGGCCGCTCGCTGGTCAACGCCAGACCGGCAATCAAGTTGGCCAAGGTGTCTTGGGAGGCATAACCGAGAATAATACCGAGCAAACCGGCCGTAACACCCACAGACGTGAGATTCGCATCGGGGTACGAGGTCGTGATGATAACAAACAGCGCCCCCGAGAAGAGTATCCCTCGGAACGTCGCACGCAACACCACCGGAACCGGCAGCCCCCCACGACGACGGTGGACCAGTATATCAAACACCAGAACGTCCGCCAGGCGCACGCCAATGTACGAGACTGAAGCCAGAAGGCCGGCCTCAAGAATCTGGACGTACGCCGACGGAATCTGCGATTTCATGAAGACCGAAATCGAAGAGACGAGAAAGAGAACGTTCAGGGAGCCGCGGAACCGCGCCACGACTTTCAAGCGCCTTAGAAAGTAAAGCGCCCCACTCAACGCCGCAAAGACCAGCAGCGTTCGTCCTATATCCATCAATAGATCGGCCATGCGGTTCCGATTGCTTCTCTAGAAGCGTATGCCGGCGGAAGCAGAGAAGGCGGATACGATGTTCTGAATACCGGCACCGTCCTTGCTCATGCTCTCCGCACCGTTAATCCCCTCTTTGGAATACAGATTCCCCGTAAACTCGGGAATGACCTGTACATCCACGGAGCAGGAGACAAAGAGGGCCTCGGTCAGATCGAGGCTGACATCACCCCCTACAGCAATAAAATCACCATCCTCGAACTCTTCGCGGAAGTAGAGGTCGCGGAAAATATGGTGATCCTTGTCCTCTGCCGTCACAAATGGGCTGTACAGCAAGTAGGCCGAAGCGCGCAGCTCCGAGCCGGTCGTGGCGACCTGCGCGCCGATATAGGGGATATCAAAAGTCTGCTCGTAATCGATCCCGTTTGCGCCGCCAAAAGAACCGACGTCGCTGCGGAAGCCGCTGTCGGAGTAGATGTAG
This sequence comes from Lentisphaerota bacterium, assembly GCA_013203785.1. Lineage (GTDB taxonomy): Bacteria > Verrucomicrobiota > Kiritimatiellia > UBA8416 > JABMPJ01 > JABMPJ01. The sequence continues at coordinate 36,455 of JABMPJ010000104.1, forward strand.
GTACCACCAAAATCGCTCCACTCCCAGAAATCATGTTTGTAGCCAGCGATGCCGCTGATCTGGAAGGGTCCCAACTCGAAGAGTGCCAGCGAGGCATTCAGATCGATGCTGTAGGCGGCTTCGATGTCCACCTCACTCTCTGAAAAATGGGTCCAGTCGTCGATGGAAGGCTCCAGCCAGTCATAATCCTCCATGCCGCCATCACCTGCATTGAGGCCAAACCAGGCACCAATATTGAAGCGCAGCGCCTGACCCACCTGAAGCGAGGCGGTGCCACCAGCCATGGCCAGCGACTTGATCTCCCATATCAGCTCCGACACCTTGTAGTCTGCCGGCAACCCGCCGCTCCCTGGTCCGGCATAGACAAACTCACGCGCCTCGCCACCGACACCCAGCAGGGACCCCTTTAGCGAAAGAGAAATACCGTTGGCGTGGGCCACGGTGAGCTCAGCCCCTTCGCCAGCGTGCAGCGCCATAGCGGGCCGGACGGAACAGGCCATGAGAAGACCCCCAAGAAACAGCGGAACCAGTGAACGATACGACATACAGCCTCCTTGCTTTTAGGTTCCGGTCAATCTGGAATGTACCGCGCCAATTTGCAAGCGCATTCCGGCACACCATCACTGAACTGTCAGACGGTAGAAGCGTTCCACAACACTCTCCACCTGATCGGTATACGACATGCTGCCACTGCTCCCGATCAGATTCGAGCCCTCCGGGAGAGGCAACCAGCTATCGGCCAGGTCTACGAGCGAGGTGCGCCCGTAAAGCGCGTACGTGCGGTTGCTCAGGCCGGCCCATGTTAATACGACGACACGTCCCGACGGGGAGTTGCCTGACGCCGCCGACGTCAGAACAAACCGGCTGGCCGACGCAGACGCATCTGTGCCGGCGATGGATTCCTCATCCGTGCTGAAGCCGTCCACATCAAAGTCGTTGGTCCCCACCAGGACTAGGATCGGTGCCATAGCGGCATTGCCGATCCAGCCGGCCTCGTCGCGTGCCCAGACATACAGCGTGTTGGTCGCGTCCCCCTGTGCGGCCACCAAAACCGCCGTCTGGGATACCGTCGCCACACCCGCGGTGGTTCCGTTGCCGTTGGTCCAGCCCACGTAGTAGCCGGTGACACCGGAGAGGTTGTCCGTGATGCCCGACCAGGAGCTCGTAACGATGGAGCCCACCGTGTAGTTACCGTAGGGACTCCGCTCGAAATCAATGAAGGCCCCGGAGGCATCGGGGGCTTCCGTATCCACCCGCGCCGGGCCGATCGATACCGCCGCGCCGACATTGCCGAACGCGTCCACGGCCCGTACATCAAACCACCAATTGCTGCCGTCACTCCCCACCACTTCAACGCCATTTGTGGTGACGCTGTCCACCACGCCATTCGTCTGTGCCGACGGGGAGACCCCGTGGTCGAGCGCGTAGCCAGCCAGCCCCACACCTCCTCCGTCATCGGCGGTATCCCAGCGCAGACCAAAGGCACGGTTCGTGGCCCAGGTTCCATTGGTGTAAGCCGAGAAAGCTAAACCGGTGGGGGCGGACGGTGGTTCGTTATCGACCAAAAACGGGGCACTTTGGACCATCGCGCTCCAATAGCGACCATCCCAGGCACGCGCACGCACGACCGCCGTCGTCACGGCCTGGATCGGCATGGGGCCGGCCTGCGTCATCCAGCCAGATGTGACCCGGTTGGTGGTCGGCGCTTGAGCCAGCAGTGTGGTAATCGAGGCCAACTGGGGCGGTGTATTGCTGTTGACCGTGACCGCGCCCCACTGGCTCGTCCCATCGCCCATCCACGCGTACTCCCACACCCCGGTCGACGTCATCACGGTGAGTTCAATGCTGCACAGCTCTCCATCGACATCCCAGAGGTCGTTCGTTATGGAAACGCGCCCCGATCCATCTGTGGCGGTCTGCGCCGCCCCGAGCAGAGACAATTCCGGGGGGGAGCGTACCCACATCTGCACCGGAATCGCGTTAGTCGGTCGCAACGGATCATCCGTCAGAAACCGCACCACGCCGGGAAAATCGCCCGTCGGGATAGCGGCACTATCGAGTCGCACAGTCACCGCGCCTCCCGCTCCCGCCGCGACGCTCCCGAAGGCGGGCGCGACAGAGAGCCAACCGTTTGTGTCGCTTGCAGGGATCACGGCGATGTCGTCGATGTACCACCCCTCATCCACGACGAACTCATCCGAACCAAAGCGCAGACGTATCACGGCCGTGGCACCGGCAAAGGCCGACAGGTCAAAACGGGCCACATCCCATCCGCTGCCGTCGCCGCCGAAGCAAGGCGTATCGAAGGCGAACGGCGAGCCGGGATTGGGGGTAATGAGGTGCGGATACCCGCCCACCGGATCGATTGGCACAAAGGTCAGGCCACCATTGGTCGAGAGCTCTACGATACCGCCATCCCAGTAGTGATTGTCATTGCGACCGGTATCGTACTCGATCTTGGCCCAGTGTCGGAAGGCCAGCTCGGATCCGCTCACCACCTCCAGCGGCGGCAGCTGTAGCCAGGCGTTGACCGAGTCGGCGTACAGAGGCGTGAGCGGACCGCCGCAATACCAGGCCCGCGTGCCGCTGTAGGCCCGATTGGTCGTGATGTGCCAGGCGTCGTTGGCACCACCGTGGATCACCCCGTTGCTGCCCTGCTCGGCACCGTCCTGCCAGCCCGGCTCCGCCGTCCAATTCAACCCCGTATTGCCGCTGTTGGTGAGCGCGAGCACCACGTTGGTGAACGTGTTGGGCAGCAGAACCGCCTCAACCGCCGCCGTGCTGAGCCCCAGGACCGGGTAGACGACGTCGAAACGATAGATGGCGCTGGACGTCCAGTAGCCGGCCGGATCCAGGGCCTCGATACGATACTCGTAGGTCTCTCCCAGTAGACCCGGTGCCGGAATGGTGGCCTCGTACTGGTCGGGCACCGCACTGGTCATGGCGAGGGAGGACCAGGCCTGAGGTAGCCGACGCCAGTGGAGCGTCACGCTGGCGACACTGTAGTTGTCGGTCACCACCGCCGTCACCGGCCAGGGCGCGGGCGTCCCGAGGGGATCGGCCAGCGGGGTATGCAGGATCTGCGGGGGGGTCGGATAGGAACCGCTATCTCGTGGATTCGTTCCATCCGCCAACTCCTCGTCGTTGCGGAAGCCATCACCATCCAGATCGTCAGAATCGACGGGGGTGAGCGATCCGAAATAGTGGCGCTCCCACCAGTCTGGTAGCCCATCACCATCGCTGTTCTCGTTGGCGGGCATATAGAGGGCAACGGCCTGCCGCGATGTCGTCATCGCGATTTGGGCGGCGGGATTCGCGGCCACATTGGTGGCCATCGGCCAGCGCGCGCCATCAATCTGCCACTCGACAAAGCGGTAGACCGAGCTGCTCACCATCAAGGGGTCCGGGGCCTTGGTCGTGGCACCCATGCCACCGCTCTCCCACCAGGAGAGGCCGGAAACCAGCCCCGTTGGAGACGAGGACTCAACCAGGCTGACCTGCGGCTCCCATTGCCATTCGAGCGCCGTGATGCCATCTAAGACGAAGGTCACCGTGTTCGTGTCACCTCCTGAGGGCGCACTCCCGATCGCCACCCAGCCCACACACTCGTAGCGGTGCTCTGGCGTGACATTGGCGAGCAGCTCGGCCGATGCCTGCACCGTCAGGCCCGACGCCATGTAATGGATACCGTAGTCCGGCGCAACAACTCCCAGGGCCGAGGGATAACCCGATACCCAGAACAGGACCGACTCCACCACCTGGAAGTGGTGCTCCTGTGCCGGGGCCGACAGTGGATGCGTCACCCGGATACCACCGATCGTTTCGGCTTCGATATAGTAGCGGATACCTCCGCCTATGGGCTGCACCGGGAGCACCGCTTCGTAAAGAGAGTTGGTCACGTGGGTCATCAGGTTGGTGACATAGCCGTTGGTCGTACCATCCGGCTTCCAGAGCAGCCGCGGAAAGCCGGGGGCGAGGAGACTGAGCGGGGTTACCGTAGCCTGAATCACATGGTCATCCACTGTATTGGTCGTGTTGACCAGCGGGATGTGGTCGATCACCGGCGGGATGACATCCATCGCACCGGCCACATCCAGCCGACCGCCACTGACCACCTGGCCCACCAGGGGTGCATTGGTAGCCACACCAGCCATGACAAAGCTGCGGATCTGCTGCCATGTTGCCTCCGGGTAGAGCTCCCACAGCAAGGCACAGGCCCCCGCCACATGCGGCGAGGCCATTGAGGTCCCCGTATTGTTGGCATACCCGCTGCCTGTGGTGCTGAGAATACTGTTGCCCGGTGCCGCCACGTCCACCGTCGTCGCCCCCGAATGCGAATAGGAGGCGAGGGTGTCGGTGGTGGTGGAGGCCGCCACGGAGATAATGTTTCCGGAATCGTAGGTGGCGGGATAGAAGGGCACTATATCGTTGTTCTGACCAAAATTCCCGGCCGCGGCGATGAAGAGCAAACCGGCATCCCCGCTGGCCTCGATAGCCGCTTTAAGCAGAACCGAGTAGCCACCGCCCCCCCAGCTATTGTTGGTGACACGTATGGGCACCCCTCGGCCCTGCATCGTGATGGCGTACTGTAGGGCGTCGATCGCATCGCTGGTCTGTCCGCTCCCCGCGTCGCTGAACATCTTGAGGATCATCAGCTTGCTGCTCCACGAGACCCCCACCACCCCGGTGCTGTTGTTGCCGACCGCCGCTACGGTGCCCGCCGTGTGGGTGCCGTGCCCGGAGTGGTCGGTCGGGTCGGCATCGTCATTCCCGAAATCCCACCCGTGTACATCATCGATATAGCCGTTGGCGTCATCATCAATCCCGTTGGTTGGGTTTTCGCCGGGATTAACCCAGAGATTGGCCACCAGATCTTCATGCAGCATGTTCGCACCAGAATCGATCATCCCCACGACCACCGAGCCGTGACCGGTCTCGATGTCCCAGGCGGCCGCGGCACGGATCTTGATCATACCCCACATCTCACCGTAACGCGGATCGTCCGGGAGCGTGTCGGCCTGTTCGACCAGGAAGTCTGGTTCGGCCACGGCGGCGATGGCCGGCGACGTGCGATAGGCCGCCACGCGTAGGGGAACGGTATCCATATCGAACGAGGCAAAAGAGATCAGGTAGAGACCGGGCCGCTTCAGGCGGCGCCGAATCGTTCCGCCCTGCTGTGCATTGAGCGCCGCCAACATCGTTTCCGATGCATCCGCATGGAGCTGCACGAGAATGTGATCCGCCACCATCGCCACGCGGCTCAGACTGATCGGTTCGCCCCCGGCCGGATCGGCCCGGCGCCGTTCCTCCACCCGTATGTAGGGATACTTGCCCTTCCCTTTTAGCAGCCGTGTGCGCTGCGTCAGCCCGATCCGGTCAGGGGCGCTCTCGACCTCATCCATCACCGCAGCGTCCGCATACGGGGGTGGCGGCAGGGGCATGGCGGGGTCGGAATGGAGGGAAACAGGACGGGGCACGACCGCCGGTGATGATGGCAGTGGAGGGGGGACAGGAGAGATCTCACGCGCCTGGCGCGCGGCGTCCTGCGCGGTCCGCAGTCGGTTCGAAAGTAGCACCAGGCCTGCCAACAAGAGGAGCCCGATCCAGAATTTACCCTTTGCAGTCACGGGCTATTGTCTCAAAACTGGCGCCAGAACAACAGCGAAGAGTGGGGGGCATTTGTAAAGATTTTGTGCCTGTACTCAGTACACTACCGGTGCAAACACGTTGTATCCGGCCAATTTGCCGCGGCCGTTCAGGAAGGCCAATTCAATCACGAAGAGCATGCTGGCGACCGTCGCGCCACACGTCTCCACCAGCTCGGCCGTAGCGCGAGCGGTGCCGCCGGTGGCGAGAAGGTCGTCCACAATCGCCACGCGTTCGCCCGCCTCGAAGGCGTCCTGGTGGACGGCCAATGTCGCCGTTCCGTATTCCAGGTCGTAGCGCTTCTCATAGGTCAGATAGGGCAGCTTGCCCTGCTTACGTATGGGGATGACGCCCACGTGCAACCGCTCTGAAATCGCACCGGCAAAGAGGAAGCCCCGTGCGTCCACCGCCGCCAGTTTGGTTACGTTGGAGGCGTCCACCTGCTCGCAGAAGATGTCAATCGTCTCCCTGAACAGCGATGGATCTTTGAGAAGCGGCGTGATGTCTTTGAAAATAATGCCGGGTTCCGGAAAATCGGGCACATCGCGAATCGCCGCCCTAATCCTGTCTACACTCATGCCGACCTCTCCTCCTTGTGGGTTCTTGTTCAGCTGTCATACTGGACATTGCAGCACGTTCTCTGCAATCACGAAAGAGACAGACGCCCTTGACGCCGGGGTCCAAAATCAGGGAAGGTGCCCCGCATGGGCAAGGGTCGCATACTTGTAACGGGCGCCAGCGGCTTCCTGGGTTGGAACCTGCTGCAGGCGCGCTGGCCAGAGTGGGAGTGGATCGGCTGCTCACAGAGCCAGGACCCCGGCCTGGCTGATCTTGCCCTTGTGCACTGCGACCTCACCGCGCCCGGTGCCGCTGAACGTCTCATCGAGCAGACCCAACCGGATGTGGTGATCCACACGGCGGCCCAGACATGGCTGGATAGCTGCGAAATAGATCCCGCGGCGACGCACCCAATCAATGCCGCCGTACCGGCCGAGCTGGCCCGCCACTGCCAGACCAAGGGCATCAAGCTGGTCTTCACCTCATCCGATATGGTCTTTGATGGCCTCCGTCCACCCTACACCGAGGAGGATAAGCGTCAGCCTATCAATATCTATGGCCGCCAGAAAGCCGAGGCCGAAGACCGCGTCCTGCAGCTTGCCCCCTCGGCGGCCATCTGCCGCATGCCGCTCATGTTTGGCTCTCCCGGGCCCTGCGCTCGCAATTTTCTGCCCGACTGGCTAGCCGCCCTGAAAGCTGGAAGGCGCGTCTCAGCCTTCGTGGACGAGATCCGTACCCCCGCCAGTGCCGCCACCGCCGTGGCCGGTCTGCGCCTGGCGGTGGAGCGGGATGTGGTCGGGTTGCTCCACCTGGGCGGCCGTGAATCCCTGTCACGGCATGCCTTTGCGCAGCAACTGTGTGAGGTGTGGGGCATGAATCAAGACGGACTACAGCCGGTCCACCAGGCCGATCTCGACTTCAAGGCACCCCGACCGGCGGACACCAGTATGGACAGTTCGCGCGCGTTTGCGCTGGGCTTTGATCCGCCGCCTCTACGCGCCCAACTTGAGGCGCTGCATGCCGCTCAGCAGGAGACGGCGCCAATCACATAGTCTTTGCGCGAGATGGGCAGGGCGACGCCGTGGGCTTCGACCGACTCCTCGGCCAGAAAGCCAATCACCGAACTGCGCATGGCCTCGCGGATATCCGCTCCGGGCGTGTGGTCGCCGCGCACCAGGCGCACAAAGGCCTCCAGCATGCCGGCCGCACCGTCATCCGGGTCGCTGAGGCTGGTCTCCCCTGCGCCGATCGGGTCGGGCCCCGCCACGTGCAGGTGCTGCCAACCAGAGAGCGCCATCCGGCACCCATCGTCATAGAGCGCGAGGTAGGGCTCAACGCCCTTCTGGAAGGCGTCGCCCATGAGCAGCACCGTCGCGGTCGACCGATCACTGAACCCGATCGTCACCGTGCGACCCACCGCATAAACGCTCACCGGTTCACCTTCGATCAGCGTGCACGCCAGGTCGAACGCGCGTAGGGCCGGTCCATCGCACGGCCCTGTGGCCACCACCTGTAGTTGAAGTGTGCGGGGGGATTCACGAGCCGTGAGCCCCTCTTTCAGGAAGCCGATTAACCGCGCGTAGCGCGCCCGGGCACCTATCATAAAGGTCGCACCGCCCACGGCTGCTGCGCCCATGATGGTGCGGCACGCCTCGCGCGTCGCCCCAAGTGGGTAGTCGCACAGCACATGCTTGCCCGCCCGTGACGCCTGCTCGGCCCATGCGGCATGGGGTTCGCCCGCACCGGCGATCACAACGGCCTCGACTTCGGGCGACACCAATTGCGCCTCCACCCCCCCGGGATCGAGCGCAACCAGATTGATAGCGGGATCGCCCGAGAGCAGTGGGAGATAGGTTCGACAGACGGTAGGATCGCCGATCAGGGCCAGCGGGAGTGGTGTCATGGCGGTTCTCAATCAGAGCCGGAGGGCCGGGCGTGGGTCTTGATCGCCTTAAGTATGACGTCCAGATCGAACGGTTTCTGGATAAGGGCCGCCACGTTTTCGAACTGCTTCATCTCGGTTTCATCATAGTCCGAGAAACCCGCCATCACGATGGTGGGGATGTGGATACCCTCGGCCTGCATCAGCATCAGAAGCTCGACCCCGTTGATACGCGGCATATTAATATCCAGGAGGATACACTTGCAGTCGGGCGAACGCAGATGCCCATAGGCCTCCGCCCCATCGCTGGCCGACTCGACCCGATAGCCGTGCTGGCTCAAGGCCCGCGTTAGCAAGCTCACTATTCCCGAATCATCATCCACCACCAAAATCATAGCGCATCCTCCTACGCCCCCACTCTACGCCGCAGCAGCACGGCGCGACAAGAACGGATTGCTCGGGACGATCCCCACAGGCGCATCTGGCGGTGCGGCTCACTTGCGTATGGGTTCAAGATTAATGGTTCTTCGGCGTCTCTTCTTGTCAGACACCAAGCAAGGTTCCTACCTTGCTCAAGACTTGGCACACAGTGGCGTCAGGAAGTGCGCAGAGCAGCGAGGCCCTCCGCGCGCGCCAGTCCATGCTCTTGACCTGATCCGAGAGGACGGCACCAGAGGCCTTCAATCCAGAAGGAATGCTGACCTCAAAGGGATAGCCTTGAACTTGATTGGTGATGGGGCAGAGGATGGCAAGCCCCACTTTCCGATTGTAGGGCAGCGGCGAAAGGACGAGGGCGGGCCTGTGGCCTGCCTGCTCATGTCCGGCCTGAGGGTTGAATGAGATCCACACCACGTCGCCGCGCTTCGGGCAGTACGGGGCCATCACCATGCCTCCCGTCCGACCGCGTCCCCCGTCTCGATTTCCGTATGAACATTTCTACGCGTGACGCCCTTGAGTAGATCCTCGAGCCTGTATTCAGGCTCCGTATGCGGCTCGATCACAATCTTTCCGTCGATAACGGAAAGATCAACGTCCGTCCCGTACGCAACATGCGCCTCCTTCACAAAAGCCGCAGGGATGCGCACAGCCAAGCTGTTTCCCCACTTCTGAATCTTCGTCTGCATGATCGCTCTCCTGTATCTACAAAGAAGATACATCAAGCTATTGGGAACGGCAAGATATTTCCCCGCCTTGTGAGACTGTTACCATGTCAGGGGCATGGCGGGGAGGACACCAGCGAATCTTCTATTCGTCGGTCCCTATCTCTGTTGCTGATTCAGGGGAACCGCTTCTTTCGAACGCGGGGAAGATGTAATTCGCCTCTGCCCTGAGAATCGCAGACATGAGGGGCCGGTGCATCGGAATGTCACGATCGAGGAGAACGAATTTGTTCTAAAAGGCACCCGGGCGGTCTATCTGAAATCGACGGCAGATGTGACCATCCGCAACAACCGGGTAAAAATGACGGACGCGACGGCCCCAGGCATGGAGCGCCTGACCCGTCAATCGAACAGTACGAGGGTCGCCTTCGAGGGGAACGTGGTGAGCCCCGAAAGCGCTGTTTAGGTCGCCAAGACGCCTCGCCTATTGCGTGAATTTCGTCGTGAATTGCATCGATCTCCCGCCTCGTATTTTCCGCAAAGGGTAACGAATTCGAAGGCCTCATCATTCCTCGTCGTGGGTGGCTGATTCACTCAAGTGCAGTTGATTCGCATGGGCTCGTGGTAGCGCGGGGCCGTCCCGGCCCCAGCGC
>JABMPJ010000105.1 GCA_013203785.1 Lentisphaerota bacterium
GGCTATGGGGGTCACGGCTCAACATTTAACATATCTATTCGTATCTACTGATCTGACACCTTGAATGTTATATGTTGAGACGTGACCCCGCCGGCCCCCTTTTGTCCCGACTCACTCAGTACGGGAACTACCGCCAGAGGCACTTTGTCGATCCGGCCGATGCCGGATACGGCTTCGTAGATTAGCATGTGGAGAGGCAGGTCGGTCGCTCGTCACGACCCGGCCGCCCGCTTGTCCTGCATAGCTTTAGCGACGCAGGGCCGTCCGGCGCGTTCAAGCAGTCGCTCGATTGAACGGCTCAAAACCCGCAACCAAAAACGGGACAAGCAAACTATGCCCGTCACAAATTATTCATTTTTCACTTGTCTCGAAGAAGGCACTCTGCAGATTATGGTTGTGTCAGTTTTTTGAGGATATGCCTTGCGAGATGCTCTTTGATCTCTCGATGTCGAGGCACAGGCTGACAGGCGCCATTCGCCGGGTTCTGATACCAATCATGGCGTCCGCCATGACGGATGAGGGTACAGCCAAGCTTCTCAATCTGCTTTATGAGGTCGCGACGCTTCATGCGACTTGCAGTTCCCCAACACGGCGGGGAGAGGGGATTGCCCCTGATGTCAGGTCTTGGTAGATGTCGCGAAGATTCTCTTCAAGTTCGGCCAAGGACTCTCCCTGAGTCATGTAATCAGGAAATTCCTCAAGATACCCGAGCCACATGTCATCTTCTTCCCAGTAGGTGTACTTAAGGTTGCTCATGCGACTATACTACCGTTGCCATGGTTGCCGTTCAATCAATATTCTCGGACACAACGACGCAAATCACGGGCGGCGGTACGCCGTACCGTGACTTTGTCTGGTTAGGCTGCTTTCTGGTCCTTGATTTCCCATCCGGGAAACACCAGAACCGCAGGATGACACCTGAGTGCTCGGGCAAGCACTTTTGCCCGTTCTACACCAATCTGGATCCGATCATTCTCGATTCCAGAAATGGTGGACTGGGGAATGCCTGTCAGTCGTGCCAGTTCCGTTTGGCTCAGTTCTTGTAGTTCACGAATGATCCTGACGGACTCTCCGACTGAGACATCGACAGTCTTTTGTGCCTTGCGATAGTTCTTCATTCTATTGTCTCCTGTAGTCATGTGCCGTTATGTCAATCACCTGCACATACAGCGCTTCATTCTCGATTCTATAGATCAGTCGATACTTCAGTCCAAGTCGTGAAGACCTGTGCCCTTGCCACTTCCCCCGGAGGGATTCATCGTGAAATCCCTTGATTAGCCTGAGCCCGTCCGGTCCTGTCACCGCGACAATGTCTTTCCATTTCTCATATCGCTTGAGGACCTCAACCGGAATGCGGGGAAGCTTTCTGACCAAGGAATGATGCTCATATATCTGCCACATGACAATAATGTACTAGACCAAATATGGTATGTCAACGGAATCTCTCTTCTCTCAGCCTAACTCCCACCGTCACCATTTCGTGGAAGGCCGTCCGCGGCCTTTCAGGAATATGGGTGCACGGTGATGTTGGACCAGTTTCTAATCTCCGATCTCATACCAATGATTTGTGATCATGTCGCCGCGAGGCCAAGCCCTTCGAGCTGCAGATGTCTTTTCAACCCTATCTCCAGAATAGTACATGTAGCCAGAATGCTTTACGGGAAAGGCTCCTCCGGTTAAAAACACAACGGCGAGTATGTCGTTTGTTTGCCTATATACAAATACCCTATAGCTTCTCGGTGCCTCGGATCGCGACAGCTGCAGCACCTCAAATGAATTCGTGATGGGGATAGTACCGTCTGTGATTCTGCCGACAACCGCCTGATACTTGGGGAGGTGCCGCCAAAATATCGAATCTCGGAGTTTGTGTCCGGTCCAGTATGAGGGGATGAGGAGTATTCCTCCCACAATCAGTATTGCTAGGGGCGCGAAGCTGTTCCATCCATTCTTCTTCCAGTACTGAATCGGCCATGCAAGAGCAGCAACCAATGCGATCGGATACGCGATGACCATCAGCATGAGCGGCAATTGCAGCAAGCCGCCCATTTGTGCGATGAAGCCGAGCAGGCTGATGTTCGCCGCGATGACTAGAGTAAGTGCGACTTTTGTGAACACTTTCATCATTTGGGTCCAACGCCCACATTGAGGGTTTTGGCGCGCTAGCGACAAATACCCTTCAGGTTGTTGTTGTCTGCTCTCTTGGTCAGTTTCTTCTTGTGGACTATGACAGCAACTGCTGTGAAAAGCACGGCGCCAGTCACGCTGATTCCTATGTCCTTCTGCAGGCTGTAGCCCAGAACCCTCAGGAGTATCCCGCAGTAGGCTGAGGCTGCGAAGAGGCCCAAGAGGGCACCGAGGCAGCCGACTGGGAGATATGCAGTCGGTCTTCCATCCTTTCTCCTGACGACGGCGAGATACGCAATCACGCAGAACGTGGCGACAGCAAGTACTGTGAGGCCCGTTATGCCTGCGGGAACATACCCTCGGACATTGTCTTGGTACACAAACGCGGTGAGCCAAACGAAGGTGAGCATGTGCACCGCCCCCAACACGGCGGTGGCAAACGCCAGGGGGCCGGCCAACGATGGGTTCGGTTGTTTCTGATCGTTCATCTCTTGCAGACAACGAATGAATGACCGTTTTCTTAAAGGCCGTCCGCGGCCTTTGGGAAATACGTGTAATACCATTAGTTCCCGGATGGATGGTGGGGAGGGACGGGGAGCGCTTGCGCTCGGCTCCCCGTCCTTACCCAGCGCCATCCGGGAGGGGGTTTTCAAAGGGGGCGACCTCCCCGCCATATCCCGTGCGCTTGCGCGCTCGGGATTGACACGAGCTATAATGCTCTCAACGAGGTCGGCATAAAGCCGCCTCACTAACAATGAGGGAGGTCGTCCCATGAACAGCATATTCCAACGCGCGAATCCTGCAATCGAAAAGATCTTTCGAGATGCCGGTTCACCCAAGAAGGTCATATGTGTGCCGATCGACTATGCCAAGCGGCAGCACACCGCCCTGGTCTGCAACGGCAAGGGCGAGCAGATGCACGGGGTCTTTCACATCCACAACACTCCGGCCGGTGTTGAGTTCGTGGAGGACATTATTCGTGGGCTGTGCAAGAAGCACTCCATACCCAAGGCGAATGCCTTCTTCGGCGGCGAGGACTGTAGCGCCATCGCGTTCAACTTCATTCACGCCATGCTTCAGAAGGGCTACGTGGGCATCGGACTGAACGCGCGCGACGCGGCGGCCGAGCGGACGGCTATGGGGGTCACGGCTCAACATTTAACATATCTATTCGTATCTACTGATCTGACACCTTGAATGTTATATGTTGAGACGTGACCCCGCCGGCCCCTCCTTTGTTCGTGCCGCTCAGCGACACTCCGCCGGAGGCTCAACACTCGATACATGGCAGGGAGTTTGACCTGCCATGACGGGGACTCTCACCCCGCTAGATATGTGCGCCAGCGTGGCGCACCAACGCCGCGCCTGACCGGACATCAAAGGCCGCTGAAGGCGGCCTTTGATGGTACGCGTCCAGGCGTCTTGTTCGCTCAGATCTTGAGCGCGCTACGCACAGAACTGAGGGAGTCGACCTGGGCGTTTGCCTCTTCGGCCTTGGCTGCACGAAGATCCTTGAGATCTTCGTACTGATCGAGTTCCTCTTGAAGATTCTGAAATTCTTCGTAAGGCAAGACGGCGAAAGCCTTCTTTCCGTCTCTCTCCAATATATTCGGATGTAGTGTTAGCATCTTCATTCCTCCTGTTCTACCGGTAGGCTTCGCGCCGATGGACAATCCTGTAGACCACGATCTCATTCTCATTCTCGACCTCAAACAACACACGGTATTGCCCCACGCGAAGCCGATATTCCGGCGTGAAGTTGGTCAACCGCTTGACATCGCCGGATAGGTTGTCGCCCAGCAGTTCCAGCGCATCAGCAATTCGAGAAGCGTCTTGCTTCTGGATGCGCCGCAAGTCCTTGCTTGCCCTCGGTTTCAATCCCACCGTGTACTTCATAGGTGAATACTACATGGAGAGGTGAGGTTTATCAATCTCAAGAGCGAACGATGAAGTGACCGGCGCAAGTTAGCCGCAGAGCGAAGCGGCGCGGCTTACTTGCGTACGTGTCCACTTTCTGGTTCGGCAATTCCTCTTTTGCTCTTCCTGTTCTCGTGACTGTGCCACACCCACCTGATGATGGGGTCAGTTAGTGCAGGGATGTGCCTATCGACAACTCTCCCGTTCAGGACCGCCCACACAACGGTAATGACGACAATTGCCCAAGCAGGGAGGCCGAGGAGCAAAGCGACACCCACAGGCAAGGCGAGTGCGTACAGCACTCCCGCCGCACCGTTGAATGCCAAGTACAGCCCGCTGGGTGGTATGCTCATGTCTTGTCGCTTGTTGTTCATCGTCTGTGCCGAACGATCAGAATGACCGGACCAGTGCAGCCGCGTCTTCGCGGCTGTAATGGGTACGTGTCAATTCTCTGGTTGGCTTGCGTCCTCGATGTTTGTGCTTTCGCAGAGACCGCGAAGACTCTCCCGAGTCTGCCGAAGCACTCTGCCCCTGTCCTTCGGATAGAGATACCTATCCCCGCTTGCGAGGATCAGGAAGTCAGTTGACCTTTGGACAACGAGCAGGGCGGAAATGAGTCCGTTGTCGCCTCTGGTGGGAATATCCACCGTGGCTCTTACGGCGGGACGGCCTGACAGCGTCGTCTCATTCCTGTCGAGCACGGTGACCGTGAGTCCCTTCTTCTGGGGTTTCACATTCCATTCGTCAAGAGCGGCAGAAGCGGTCACTGCTTCAGGTGAGACATACGGCGTCACGTAGAGTGTCCTACCTTGCTCCAGTCCAGACACACCGCGGAGCGTGACGCCGCCTGATGTTGGGAAATCATACGTTGTGTACAATCCGCTTTCCGGAACACGAAAAGTGAAGCCCGGTCCAGAAAACGTGGTTCCGACAGCCACCGCATTCGCTTGGCGATGCGAACTGTGGGCCGCCTCCATAAGGATCGCGCAGCCAGTCACGCCGAGGGCGCACACAAAGAGTGCACAGCATCTCACGTAACGAAGTAAGTCGTTCATATTCATCTCCAAGCCAACGTGGAATTGACGGGCGGCGTATTCGCCGTACAGTCGAATTGGGTGTTGTGTCACTCCATGCTTGGGGTTTGGTCGCGCCGTCGTCTGACAAAGCCACAGGCTAGCCATGTGAGAAGCCCTGCACATGTGAAGAATAGAGCACATTCTGCGAAGCAAATCCAGCGGTGGGTGAAGTGAGAAACTGCCTCGGGGCTGCTGATGGTGTCGGCGGTGATGAACCTGCGAGAGAGAGCCTTGAAGAACGTGAATGCCAACGCTCCGATCCCGAAGACTGCGAGACCGATCCGCCCGACGAGGTCAAGGCGGTCATACTGGCGGGTTCTCTGTTTCATTATCATGACACAACGCTTGGGTCATGGTGCCGAGCTTGCGAGGCTACCATGCACCCAGATGTTGGGTGTTGTCAGTCAGTTGCAAGGTAGTCCACAACCTTTCCTGTACTGTCACTGACCCAGACGTGAATGCGTCCATTGAGAGTGTTGGTCGAGTAGAACTCAATCTCCCATTCACGATCAGGGGTGCCTGGTTCATACGACACCGTGAGTGCTTGGTGATGCGAGAGGTCGCTATAGTGGCGTAAGACGCAGTCCTGCGCCACGTGGCAAACCGTTTCGGTGCTCTGCGTCGCATTCGTGGGCAGTTCTCCCGTGCCAGCGAACTCGATGTTGCGGTTCCAACGCTCACGGAGTTGGTCATCGCTCAGGGGTTTCTCCGATTCTCGATTGACAACTCCACACCCGATGGCAAAAGCGGAAGCCGCTAGAATGGAGCTCAGAGTTGTCAGATGTTTTGTTTTCATGGTTCCTTACACCCAACGCTTGCCTCAGCGTTTTTCTGAAAGCGCAGCTTTTAGCAAATACGTTGCAGGCAGATGTTCTGTGATCAGACCTTTGGGATGCCGAGGTCTTTGCAGATTTTCCGAGCCAATTGATCTTTGATTTCGGTGTGTCGCGGAACCGAGGATCTCAGGTTGCGACTCGGGTTTCCCCACCACGAATGGCTGCCGCCTTCTCGAATCAGTTCGCACCCATGGCGACGAAGGTACTTGAGAAACGCCTTGCGCTTCATACCGTGACCAGTTCCTCGGTGTAGTTGGCGACGGCGGCACCAAGGGCATCCTGTCGATTGAACTGGAGGGCTTCCACTAAGGTCTCCCGCAGGGAGGTCAGCAGCCCCTCATGGGTGCGCTCCTGACAGTTGACGCCAGGGATTTCCTCAATCCAGCCGATCCACCAATCACCATCTTCTTTTGTTACCGCTGTGTATGTATTTGCCATATTGCTACCTCGAAAATACGCTATCACTTTGATGCCGGTTTGTCCATCATCTCTCACAGAATCGGGATAGGGAGAGCCCTCACGGGCTCTCTCCTCCCACAACACCTGGCATACGGATCACGTACCAAGGCGTTTCCGTTACACGTTTATATGGAGCAAGGGTAATCCTAAATTGACGAAATATCGAGTGGTGAGTGCA
>JABMPJ010000106.1 GCA_013203785.1 Lentisphaerota bacterium
ATGTAGGAGGCTAATGGCCTCACGTAGCCCCGGGCCGTCCCGGCCCGCGGGCGTGCGCGGAGGGTGCACGTCTCGGGCATGTGCGGCCTTCTCTCTTGGCATGCGCCATCTGTGTCTGTTCCTCGCTCGGCGCTGGGGCCGGGACGGTCCCGCGCTACGGCGAGCCCAGGCGAATCCACTGCCCTGCAACACAATCGCAGCTGTGCCCCCGCGCATCCCCCCCCCGCTTCCTTTAAGCTTGAAGAAAATGCTTCGGGGCGTCTAACCTGCCCTCTTCAAAAAAGACACCCATCTTACTCATGATTGGGCGTGCGTTGAGGCGGATAGTATCCTATGAAAATCACCACAACGGTTTTGGCGCTGCTAACGACTCTGCTCCTCTCTGGATGCGGGGATCGCCGCGCGCCGGTGGAGCTCGAACCTGTCCGTGAGGAGCTGGCTAAGCCGGGTCTGGCCACGCCGTTGAGCAGCGCGGCTCGTTTTGGTTACAACCCGTCCAGTGATGATGCCGCCGCCCGCGCTCACGCTTCGGTGGGAATCTTGCCCGCGACACCTCATCCAACGGCAAGCGGTTCGCTGCACTGGAGCGCCCCGGCCGGATGGATCGAGGCCCCGCCTCGTTCGATGCGTGAGGTGACTTTCTTCTTGGACGAATCCCGTTCGGCCGAATGCTACATCTCGGTGCTCGGTGGCGGTGCGGGGGGCGATGCAGCCAACCTGAACCGTTGGCGTGGGCAGATGGGGTTGCCCACGCTCGATGCGGCGCAGCTTGCCGCTCTGCCTCGCACCCGTTGCCTGGAGAGTGAGGCACCTCTGCTGATCGCAGAGGGGGCCTATCGTGGCATGGGTGGGGGTGCCGGCACACCGGGCAGTCTGTTTGTGGGTACCATGGCGCCATGGGGCACCCAAACTCTGTTTGTCCGAATGGTGGGCCCCAAGGCCTTGGTCGAACCCCATGTGGATGCCTTTAAGAGCTTCTGTGCCTCCATTCACGCGGGCTCGGATCACGGCGATGGGGGTGCTCATGATTAAGGAGGCCTCCCTGCGGAAGACCGCACGCATCATCGAGTCGGTTCTGGCCCTGCTCGGCTCCTACGGGCTGGCCGTGATCATCCTCTCGTTTCAGTTGATTCTGACCTTCCTGGGGACGATCGCACAGACGAACCAGGGGCTCTATCTGGTTCAGAAGAAATACTTCGACTCCTTCTTCTTCATGCAGCCGCTCTATGGCCCGCTTGCGATTCCTCTCCCTGGCGGCTACCTCCTCATGCTACTCCTTTTCTACAACCTCCTGATTGGCGGCATCATTCGCGCCCCGCGTCGCCTGCGTCAGCCCGGCATGTTGATTGCACATGGGGGCATCCTCTTTCTGCTGATCAGTGGCTTCGTATCGCACCACTTCTCCCTCAACGGTGGGATGCAGCTCTTTGAGGGCGAGTCGGCCGCCGAGTTCTCCAGCTTCAATGATTGGACGATTGAAGTGCAGCGCCAGGTGGGCGACACCATCACGGTCTATCACCTCCCACAGCACCACCTCATGTCGGCCCAGGGCGGGCACGAGCGTACCTTTATCGCCGATGACCTGCCGGTCGATATCACCGTAGCGAGTTATGCGGTCAATTGCGTGCCGCTCCCGGCGCGCGAGGCGATGTTGAGCGCAGCGGTGGATGGCTTCTATCTCCAGACCTTGCCGGGCGCTGCCGAGAGCGAGCAGAATGTGCCGGGGGCCTATGTGTTGCTCTCGGAAAAGGGCGGCGGTCCGACCCACTCCGCCGTGGTCTGGGGACGCGAGCGGGCGCCCTATGCCACGACCATTAACGGTGAACAGTGGCGTGTGGCGATGGTGCATCAGACCTGGCCGCTGCCCTTCAGGATCGTGCTCGATAAGTTCACCGTGAAACTGCACCCCAATACCGGGATGGCCAAGGTCTTCCTGAGCGATGTCACGAAGATCGAGGGGCGTTCCAGTGAGAGCATCAAGATCACCATGAACGAGCCGTTCCGCTACAAGGGCTACACCCTCTTCCAGTCCTCCTGGGGCCCGCCCGATGCGCCCGCGGGGGCGCGGCTCTACTCCGGCTTCGCCGTCGTGAAGAACCCGGTTGATCACTGGCCCCTCTACGCCTGTATCATCGTCTCAATCGGGCTCCTGATCCATTTCTTCCAGCGCTTGGCGGCACACCTGCGTGCAGGGCGGGCATCATGTTGAAGCGCAGCCTACTCATCGGCGCGATCGGCTCCTCGTTGCTCTCCCTGGCCGTGCCAGCCGCTGAGCATCCCGTTTACACCCCGCTACCCGTTGCCGTTGTCGAGAGCTTCCGCGGTCTACCGCTACAGGATGGCGGACGCGTCAAACCTTTCGACACGGTCGCGCGCTTCACGCTCCTTCGTTTGAGCGGCAAACGCAGCGTGCGCATCGGCGAGGGCCGCGCGGCGCGGGTCAGTGCGACCGAATGGATGGCGCAAGCGCTGCTCTTTCCTGAACGTATCATGGACTGGCCTCTTTTCGTGGTGGATAGCTCCGAGGTTGTCGTGGCCATCGGGGTCGAGGCCCACGCCAAGAAGCGTAGTCGGTTCAGCTACAACGAGCTCGCCGCAGTGCGCGAGCGCCTCTTCACGTTGGCCTCCGACTATATCGCACTGGATGCCAAGCTCCGCTCCGTTCACCAGACCAGCGTTCTGAACCTGGGGCAGAACGTCAGCGACTTCGAGCGGCTGATCCATACCCTCGACGTGGCCCGTGGCCGTTTCACGCTGACGCCGGCAATGTTCCCTGAGATTGTCACATCGGACGTGGAGATGAACGTCTCCGAATTCCTGCACATCTTCCCGTTGCTGCGCGAGAGGTTGCGTGACCAAATCGGTGACGGGGAACTGCCTGAGGACAACCCCGCGCTCAACGGTTTGACGGAGATTCTGGGCACGCTGAGTCAGGGCATGAGTTTCGGGGTGTTCCTGCACACGACGCCGCCTGACGACCCAGACGACGGAGCGTGGCTCGCCCCCTCGGAACTGGTCGACCGATTCTTGAGTGCGGGCACGCTTTCAGCGCAGGCGGCGACCCACCTGGCCGCGCTGGTGGCGCTCGTTGAGGCTGGCGAAAATGGGGCCGCGCTCGCGGTGGCGGCCGCGACCCTTCAACGCACCGTGCGTAGCGCCGCCCAGGCGCGCGGCGAGTTGCGGCATATCGACATGGAGACCCATCTCTACAGCGGCGACTACTTCTTCCGTTCGCTCTTCTGGTATCTCATCGCGTTCATCGCCGTGGCCTGCTCGTGGCTCCTCCCGCCCCGCCCAAAAACCTCGCGTCTCTCCCGTATGGTGGGCTGGTCCATCACCCTGACCCCACTCGCCATCGCTACAGTACTCCTCATCGCGGGTATCACGCTGCGCTGCATTATTCGCGGACGCCCGCCGGTCACCAACCTCTATGAGACCATCCTCTTCATTACGGCGGTTTCGGTTCTCGTCTCGGTCGTCATCGAATGGATCGTGCGCGACCGTATCGCCATCTCGTTGGCCCCGGTCCTGGGTGCGGCTGGCATGTTTCTCGCCAACAAGTACGAGCTGAAGGAGGCGGTCGATACGATGCCGAGCCTGGTCGCCGTGCTGGACACCAACTTCTGGCTCTCCACGCATGTGACCTGCATCACGACCGGCTATGCCGCCGGACTGTTGGCCGGGGCGCTCGGGCATCTCTATATCCTTGGCAAGTTATTCGGCTTCAAACGGGACGATGCGGCGTTCTATTCCTCGGTCACTCGAATGACCTATGGTGTCTTCTGTTTCGGTCTCTTCTTCGCCTTTGTCGGCACCATGCTGGGTGGTGTCTGGGCCAACTACAGTTGGGGACGTTTCTGGGGCTGGGACCCCAAGGAGAATGGTGCCCTGATGATCGTGCTGTGGCATCTCATCGTGATTCACGCCCGCATGGGTGGCTTTATCCGTGACTTCGGAATCGCCGCGTGCGCTGTCTTCGGGGCCGCCATTGTGGCCTTCTCCTGGTGGGGCGTGAACCTGCTGGGGGTGGGTCTGCACAGCTATGGCTTCACCAGCGGCATTGCGCGTGCGCTCACGATCTACTGGTGCATCGAAGCCGTCATCATCCTGCTGGGGCTCGCCTGGCGTGCGCGCCACAAAGCCTGAGGCCCGCTCTGCTGAGGCAGGGGTGCCGTACACAACACTAACAAGACAAGACAATGGGGGACGACAGGATGAGACAGAGGCGTTTTATTGGAATGATGGCGATGGGTCTGCTGCTACTGACCGGACTGGTAGCTACTGCCTCGGAAGATCAATCAGCACTGCGTGACCATAGCGGAGGCATGGTAGTGGTCAGTCCGCTGATTGGCTCAAACCGCGACGAGCTAAAGCTTCCCGCACGGGGGCCGGGGATGCCCGCGACGACACTCACGGATGACGCCTTGGAGTACGGGCTTTACGCGATGTATGTGCACCCCCGCATTGTTGTGAACAACTTTTTCTTCTATACAGAGCCCAACGACGCTGAGGTGGCCGGCAACTTGACCTTCGTCAACCTCTACGGCTCACCCGAGCACAACATCAAGTGGAATGTGGGTGCAGGTTATCTCTGGCATGAGATCAAAACCGCAGGCCCCACCATCAAGGTCAACGCCCCCATGGTCAAGGTCGGCGGCGTCTTCAGATGCCCCAAACTCCATCTCTCCCTCAACCCCTATGTTGGCTATCTGTGGGAGGGTATAGAGGTCGGCAGTTACGAGAGTGACACCGAGTCGATGCTCTATGGCGTTACACTCAACTGGCATTGGCGCATGTTGATGGCGACCTGCAAGTACTATATGCAGGATGATCAGGACACCGACGAGCAGTATAACGTCGTCCGCGCGCGCCTCGCTGTCTTCGCCAACGACACCGTTGGACTCCTCATGCGCGCCGAATACATGGAGCACTCCACCAGCGACGACACCTCGTTCCTCATCGGCCCTGTGGTGGTGTTCTAGAGCAACGCCCACTCAACCCAAAGGTCACGACGTGCATGCCCCTGCGCCGGTCTCATAGTCACCGCACCGGTCGCATGTGAGCATTCCATGGCATCGTCTTGCTGAGCCGCTTGCCGAGGGCTCGATAGATGTCGGGCAGATCGAAGTGGCAGAGGCATCCGCGCAGCAGAGACGAAAGGGGCCAGCTTGATAAGGGCGTGGTTGCGACGAGCTCAAAACTGGGCAGGTAGTGCATAAGCTTCACGCGCGGCTGTGTGTCGTGAAGAAGCCCGGCGAACGTGACAATCACAGATCCCAGCCCCCGACCGAGCAGGCGGACCTCCGTGGCACCCTCCGCTAGCAGAAGGTCCATCATCCGCATGACATCAAAGACCCGCCGTCCCAGGTAGCTCTCTCCCAGCATCTCTCCCGCTGTCGCATAGAGATAGTCGCTACCGTATGGATGGTGAAAATCCTTCACGCCACACGTGTTTGGCATGGATTGACCCATGCCGCGCGGATCGACAGCAACGAGGACGCTTCTGCCGAGCGTGAGTGCCTTTATGGCGGGAACGGACCCCACGTCGTCCTGGCTTGATGTATGCCCCACATAAAGCGTCACCTTCCCCGTAGGCAGGCGAATCCCGGGGTAGGGGGGGCCGTAGATGGTGGCGATGGCTTCCACGCCGGGCTCCGTCTCGAGTGCAAACTGAGCGCGCATGGTGGACCCGGCTGGCTCCGGGCCTGCGGTCACGCTCACTCGGTAATCTGGCATGGCGCCTGATCGAGGCATCGCTAGAAGTCGTGCGGCGACCTTCCGCAATGGACTGACAGATAGAGTGGATCGCTCACGCGCTAGTTGTTTGGCACGGTCGGCGGTGAACTCGAAGGCACGCCGACTGCCTTCAGAACGGGTTGATCCTCTCCTCGCCGCGTTGAGTGTCCGTGCTTCGAGCAGGGCCGATGACTTCTCCTTTGGGGAGCCCTGCACGCCGGCGTGTTTCATGAAGAACGCATACATCGCTTCACGGTTTTCCTGGAAGAAGCCGTGACCCCTGGGGCCCATGAAGTATTCCGATGAATCGTGGCTACCCAGTAGGGCATGGACACGATGCACCTCGGCGGCCGCGCGCCGCGCGTACCGCTCGTCAAAGAAATCATCGACCTGCGATAGGATGAGCGTCGGGAGTGGTGCATGGCAGAGGAGCAGGTCCGCTTCATCCAGACCGGCGGCCAGAATGCCTGGCGGGGCCTGTTCGGCATCGGACGGTATCTCGTTGCGCATGTTGGCGAGCCAGGAGCAGATGTAGCAGCCGGGGGCGGCCATCGTGAGCCGCGAATCAAGCGCGGCCAGATACGCCGTCAGGGTTCCCCCGCCGGAGTTGCCTGTGGCGCCCACACGGGTCCGGTCCACCTCCGGTCGCGAGAGCAGGTAGTCCAAGCTGCGGATGGCATCCCACACCCGCCATGTTCCGAAGAAGTCGTCCACCAGAACCATCTGGTTTCCCATCAGATTGTGTGCCACGCACAACGGCGGTCGTGGGCCGCCATCATTGGGGAAGAACTGACGCCGTTCTCCTTGAGAGATCGGGTCGATCACAAACACGACGAACCCTCGTCGTGCCAGCCCTCGTGCGAAGTATTGGTAGAGGTTGTATGCTTTGCCCTCCCATGTGTGGCCGCAGAGGCCGAGCACCGCCGGTCGCTTCTCGCCAGGCTTCATATCACGTGGCAGGTACATATTGCCGGATACGAGGAATTCAGGCCGACTCTCGAACAACACGTTCTCTATCACCACATCGGGAAGCACGTGGCGTCTCGTCACGCGTGCGTTGAGTGGCGTCCGCTTCGGGAATGGCGCAAAAGACTTTCGGACCTTCTTCCGCACGTCCCGCACATAGGCTTCCGCATCCGCGCGGGTCTTGAGCCCTTTGAGGCGCTCCTCGCGTTCCGTGACAACGGCATCGATGCGCTGTGTGTAGTAATCGTGAACCATCCGGCCGTAGCGTTGTGTGGTCATGTTCCTATTTCCTGTGTGCGCACCAATCCCTCACGTCATCCTCTGGATCAGTTCTCCATGCTGTGGAAAACGCTGATACAGCTCGTCCCGTGACGGCATCTCAAAATCGGCGAAGTCGAAACCGGGTGCGACTGTGCAGCCGACCAGACTGTAGCCTGCGCCCACCATTTTCGCACCAAAGAAGTCACCCGCAGGAACGACGGCAAGCGGCGGCGCTTCCGCAGAGCGTCCCACCAATAGTTCACTATGCTCCCCGTCCGGCCTGATTCTATGCAACCGCAGCGGCACGCCATCATAGAAATGCCACACCCCTCCCCGCCCGCAAAGTCAATTATAAAGGGCCCCCCTGCCCTGTCCCCATCTTGCCGACACTTCCCAAAGAAAGTACGATATCATATAATTATAGCTTTCACAAAGGCGGCATGTACGCTATATTTGAAGTATATTGCATCAGAATTCTAATATGAAATCCGTAGAATATAAACAGAATAGTATTTTAAGACAGGTCCGTCGGCGCGGTGCCATTATTCGAAGGGAGCTGGCCTCCGACCTTGGCATCAGCAATTCCCGCGTCTGTGATGTGGTCGATCACATGGTCAGCGATGAGCTCCTGTTGGAAGAGCTCCTGGGCGATGAACGCCGCGGTCGTGGCGGGGCTCCTGTGCGAGTGAATCCGGAGCACGGTTACGTGGCGGGCTTTGATTTTGAGGCTACCCGCATGCGACTGGTAGTAGTGAATTTCGCCGGACAGGCAGTATGGCAGACCAAGGCCTCGCTGGACGCGAAACTGGAGCGCCGCGAGTTACTGGAGACCGTACTGAGTTTTATCGATGGCGCGCTGAGCGAGGCGCGGACCAGCTATCCGAAACTGCTGGGTCTCGGGCTGGCAACTTGCGGCATGGTAGACTCGAAGCGCGGTGTGGTGCTGCGCTACGACATGATGCCGGGCGCCTACGATCTACCCCTACGCGACCTGGCATCCGCCCGTTTTGATCTGCCTTGCTTGATGGAGAACAACATGCGCGCACTCACGCTGGCTGAGTGGATGCAGGGCGCAGCACAGCATCTCGATACCTTTGTTTGTCTAGCAGTGCGCAGCGGTATTGGCGCTGGCATTGTGATGAACGGCCGGCTACTCAACGGTAGCCACGGTTTCGCCGGCGAAGTCGGCTATATGGGCGTGACAGATGGCTCGGGAGGTCGACATCGGCTGCATGAGTTTGTGGGCGAGCAAGCGTTGGGACTGGACGCTGAGGCCGGATCACTGACACCATCGCGGGCTCGCCGAGTCGGCGGCATCCTTGGCTCACAGCTCGCCTCCATCGCGAGCTTGATCGACCCGGAAGCCATCGTCCTGGCCGGCTCGCTATTGCAGCCGCAAGGCGCCCTCTGGGACCACGTTGTCGCTGCGTTTCGTGAAGTCGCCATGCCCGAACAGATCGATTGCGTCCATCTGGTGCCTGCGCGACTTGGCCCCTTCGCCGCGGCCATTGGCGCCGCCAATTTATGCCTTCAATCTCTGAATCCCACTGAAGGTACCAGGAGCAATGCCCTATGATGTCGCCCGATGCCACCCCGTCACCAGACTTGTCCCTCGCCCTGGCCGATGGCACCCGTGTTCCTGCGGTCGGGTTGGGTACCTGGAAAATCGATCGAGCCGAGACGCCGGAGCTGGTCCATGCCGCCATCGCCTGCGGCTACCGGCACATCGATTGCGCCTGCGACTATGGCAACGAGACCGAGGTCGGAGGTGGCATTCATCGCGCCCTGACGGAGGGTTTGGTACGCCGCGACGAGCTCTGGATCACCTCGAAGCTCTGGAACACCTACCATCACCCCGATCACGTGCGTGCCGCCTGCGAGCGCAGCTTGCACGACTTGGGGCTGGACTACCTGGATCTTTACCTCATCCACTTTCCGATTCCGCAAGCTTACATCCCCATAGAGGAACGCTATCCGCCAGGTTGGTTTGTGGATCCTGACGTCCCGTCGCCGCGTATGGAGCTGGCACCGGTGGCCGTGAGTGAGACCTGGGGTGCGATGGAAGCGCTAGTTGAGGCGGGCTTGGTGCGACAGATCGGCGTGAGCAATTTCAATGTGGCGCTGATTCGCGATTTGCTCAGTCACGCGACCATCAATCCAGCCATGCTGCAAGTGGAACGGCATCCCTACCTAGCCCAAGCAAAACTGCTACGCTTCTGCGACGAACAGGGCATCGGTGTGACCGGCTTCTCGCCCTTGGGTGCACCGTCCTACGTGCCGTTGGGCATGGCGACCGCCGCCGACAGCGCTATGACGGAGACGGTGGTGCAAGACGCCGCCCATCACTTGGACGTGACGCCAGCGCAGGTGCTGCTGCGGTGGGCCGTGCAGCGCGGCTGCGCGGTGATCCCGAAAACCCGCCGCGTCGAGCGCCTACGCGAGAATCTAGCACTGGATGACTTTGCCCTGAGTGAGGCCCAGATGAACGCCCTCGACCTGCTCGACAGAAACCACCGCTTCAACGATCCGGGGGTTTTCTGCGAGACCGGCTTTAACACCTTCTGCCCCATCTTTGAATGAAGCACGCATGATCTCCACAACACACGACATCTATAGTGATCCGGACGTCCCGAATTCTCTTGGCAGTTTCGAAGGCATGACGACCGACATCTGGCCTCCGGTAGCGCCGAGCGCCACGCACGTGAGTGCCTTCGAACGTTTGGGCCAGCTATTGCCCGGCCTGTTGCTGGCGGCGGGTGTGGCTTGGTTGGGTGCCTACCTCAGCCAGTGGGTGGGCGTGAGCGTGCTGGGCCTCGAACGCAGCCCGATCAGTGGTCTGATGATGGCTATCTGCGTCGGCCTGGTGGTGCGCAACGCGTTGGGACTGCCCACCGTCTACACGCCTGGGATTCGAATCTGCGTATCGCTGATCCTGCGTCTCGGCGTGGCATTGCTGGGCATGCGCCTGAGTCTGGCGATCGCCGGGGCAATCGGCTTGGCGGCGCTTCCTTGCGCGATCGGAGGCGTAGTCGGCTCGCTGCTGTTGGTGAGCTGGATCGGCCGACGCGCGGGCTTGTCGTGGCGACTCAGCGCCCTGATCGCGGTCGGTACGGGAATCTGCGGGGTCAGCGCCATCGTCGCCACCGCGTCGGTGGTGGATGCGGAAGAAGACGAGATCAGTTACGCGGCCGCCACGATCACACTCTTCGGAATGATCGGCATGATGATTTATCCGTTCCTGGCCTACTCCATGTTTCCGCTTCGCCCCGAGTTAGCTGGCTGCCTGATGGGCACGGGCATACACGATACGGCGCAGGTCGTCGCCGCCGGCATGATCTACCAGCAGCTATACTCCGCGCCACAAGCGCTGAACGCCGCCGTGGTGACGAAGTTGATGCGCAACCTCTGCCTGATTGCCGCTGTGCCGGCCGTGGCCTGGATGCACCATCACGCTCACAGCGGGGAGACAAATCGCCCACGGTTACACTGGCGCAAGGCCGTGCCGCTCTTCATCATCGGCTTTATCGGCCTGGTCTTGCTGCGCAGTCTGGGCGACGCGGTCACCGTCGGCTCCGAGCGAATCGCGGGGGCCTGGACGCAGGCCGTCTCCTTGAGCCAGATCGTGGCGGGCGGCTGTCTGGCTCTGGCCATGGCGTCGGTCGGGCTGAATACCGATTTGAAGCGCTTGGTACGTCTGGGCATCCGACCCTTGCTCGTCGGTTTCGCGGCCGCCCTTATCGTCGGGCTCATCGGCCTGATCACGATCGGACTGTTTACGCGTTTTCTCATACCTGTAACCTGACAACCGCTACAACAAGAGGAATCCACCATGCACCGTATCACCGTCAACACAGTTAGCGCGCCGTTTCAACGCCACGACTCCGGCTCGGTCTTCCCGCTCCTGCAGGTCTGCGACAGTCCCACCGCCAGCCTCGCCGACACTGCGGCATGGGTCCACGCCAATCGCGATGAATTGGATGCTAAACTTGGCCAGCACGCCGCCATCCTATTCCGTGGCTTCCCGCTGCGTGACGCTGAAGCGTTCGACACCTTCCTGACGGCTTTCGGCTACGAGTCCTTTACCTACAAGGAGTCCCTGTCGAACGCGGTGCGTGTGAATCGCACGGAGCGCGTGTTCACCGCGAACGAGGCCCCGGCTGACTTCAACATCCAGCTGCACCACGAGATGGCCCAGACTCCAGTCTACCCCAGCAAACTCTTCTTCTTCTGTCAGACTGCGGCCGAAACAGGCGGCGCCACACCCGTCTGTCGGTCCGACGATCTGTACGACGCGCTCTGTCGTGAGCGGCCCGAGTTCATGGCGACCTGCGAAAAGGTGGGTCTGCGTTACACCAACTATATGCCGACAGTAGATGACCCCAGCTCCGGCATGGGTCGTTCCTGGCAGAGCACCTTCAGAGCCACGACCCGTGAAGAGGCGGAGTCACGACTGCATGGTTTCGGCTACGACTGGGAGTGGAGGAACGACGGTTCACTATGCGCCACCACCCCCGTGCTGCAAGCGGTACGCACCCTTAAATCCGGCCGCAAGAGCTTCTTCAACCAGCTCATCGCCGCCTTCAAAGGCTGGAAGGACGGGCGTAACGACCCGGCCAAAGCCATCACCTTTGGCGACGGCTCGCCCATGGACGCGGCTGCCGTTGACCGCGCCGCGGAACTGGCTGACGCCATCACCGTGGACTTGCCCTGGCAGGCTGGAGACATCTGCCTGCTCGACAACTACGCCGCCATGCACGGCCGCCGGACCTTCACCGGCACACGTCAGATCTTGGCCGCCCTCGTGAAAGGCGAGATGCTGATGGCCGAGTCATGACCGACTCCTCTTGGGACCATGGCATGATTATTGGGTAACGAGATCGTTCGGATAACCGATCCGGCTACTGGCGAGGTGTGCGATGCAGAGATTTTCGTAGCCGCCCTAGGGGCGAGCCAGTACCTCTACGCTGAAGCGACCCGTACCCAGCAGCTTCCTGACTGGATCGGCTCACATGTTCGCACCTTTGAATACCTGGGCGGAGTAACCGAGATCGTGGTACCGGGCAACCTCAAAAGCGGTGTAACGAAAGCCTGCCGATACGAACCCGATGTCAACCCGACCTACGCGAATATGGCCGACTATTACGGGATAGCTGTCATTCCTGCACGGCCCAAGAAGCCGAAAGATAAAGCCAAGGTTGAGTCCGGGGTGCAAATCGTTGAACGGGAAGTTCTAGCCCGCTTACGGGATCGCACGTTCTTCTCACTGGGCGAGCTGAACCAGGCCATCAGAGAGCTTGTGGCGGCCGTTAACACGCGTCCGTTCCAGAAACTGGATGAATCGCGGCGGCAACTGTTCGAGGAGCTTGATCAGCCGGCATTGAAAGCTCTTCCATCGCGACGTTACGAGTACGGTGAGTTCTTTCTGCCCACGGTGAACATCGACTATCACGTGGAGCTACTCGGGCACTACTACAGCGTGCCTTATACCCTGAAGGGGCAGAAGGTTGAGGCGCGCCTAACCGCCCGCATGCTCGAGATCCTGTATCGCGGTAAACGCGTTGCCAGTCATGTACGGAATGATCGCACGGGACACCATACGACGGATCCATCCCACATGCCCAAGGCGCACAGGGAGCACATGGAGTGGTCTCCGAGCCGGATTACTCAGTGGGCGGGAACGATCGGATCGCACTGTGCCCTGGCAGCTGAAGAGATCATCAGGAGTCGGCAGCATCCCGAGCAGGGCTACCGCGCATGTCTCGGCCTTGTGAGGCTATCGAAGAGCTACGAGGCCAGCCGGGTTGATGCGGCCTGCCACAGGGCTTTAGCGTTGGAGGTCTGCACCTATCAGAGCATCATATCGATCCTGAAGACCGGCAAAGACTCCGAGCCGCTTCCGGGTGATGGTGCCGATCTTATGGGCTGCAATGTCCATCACCAGAATGTTCGAGGCAAAGCCTATTACAGCACACAGAATGACACCCCAAAAAGAGAGGACCTGACACATGCTCAATGACCAGACAATGACCCAACTCCACGACATGAAGCTTCACGGTATGGCCGACGCGTATGGGGAGCAGCGGCAACAGCCTCAGATGGCCGAGATCGACTTCGATGAACGCCTTGGCATGCTGGTTGACCGACAGTGGCGCTGGCGCGAGGAACGGGCTCTTACGACGCGCCTTCGCACGGCCAAGTTCAAGATGCCCGCCTGCATGGAAGATATCGATTACCGTGCAAAACGGGGCCTGAAACGGGCTACGATGGATGCCCTTCGCAGTGGCGAATGGATCGGCTTCCATCAGAACGTCATTTTGACTGGCCCCACGGGAACGGGGAAGACGTTCCTGGCCTGTGCGGTGGGTACCAATGCCTGCCGGCAGGTTATCGGGTGAAGTACTTCGTGGCGGCCACACTCTTTCGGCTGCTACGCTCGGCACATGCAGATGGCAGCTACATGCGCCTGACGGGCCGGTTGGCCAAGACGGATCTGCTCATCCTGGATGACTGGGGCATGGAGACGCTCCAGGCATCGGAATACCGCGATCTCCTGGAGATCCTCGATGATCGACAGGGCAAGGGAGCGACACTCATCACCAGTCAGTTCCCCGAGGAGCTGTGGCACGACACGATCGGCAACCCGACCGTTGCCGATGCAATCTTGGACCGGCTCGTCCACAACGCGCACAAGATCAAGCTTGAGGGAGAATCAATGCGCAAACCCAAGAATACCGCACGATGAAACGGCCCAGCTCCTGGCACCTTCGTGCCAGGCTTAGTAGGCCTCTTTAGAAGGAGGGCAAGAAGAGAACGTCGCCCCGTAAACGGGGCTCCGATGGAGCCAGGAGAGCACTGACATCTTGACTCTTATCGGCCACTTATATAAACCACAACTACCAGCGTCGCTTCGCTCCGATTACCCGGCCGATATCATCCCGGAATCGGTGGCCGATTAGACCGGAATACGCATGCGTGGGGCGAGTTCTCGATACGCTGGAAGAGAAGGGCCTCCGTGAGGACACCCTCGTCATCTACTGCTCTGATCATGGTGAACTGCTCTATCAACATGGGATTTGTGAGAAACACACGATGTTCGAGGCCGCTATATCCATCCCTTTGATCCTCTCTCTGCCGGGGCGGATCGCGGAAGGGATCTCATCCGACGCGTTGGTAGAGAATATAGACATCCTGCCCACGGCCATGAATATCGTTGGAATCGGCGTGCCGGAGTGGGTCAATGGCGTCGACCTGTCACCGACCTTTGAAGGTGGCGACGTGAAAGAGCATGTGTTCTGCGAATACCATCACACGCTGGATGCGACTCGGATGCTCCGGACGAAGAGGTACAAATTCATCTACACTGAAGATGATATCAACGAACTCTATGACATGGAGCATGATCCTGAAGAGAAATACAATTTGACCTTCTATCCGCAGTACAAAGAGATTGCCGCGCAGATGGAAGCGAAGGTGCTGGAGGACTGGGATCCGCCTGATGTGCCGGAATACGGGAAATGGAATGATCTCAACGAGCGCAAGCAGAAACAGATTCTGGACGGTCTGCTCATACAGAATGTCAGGCCAGATCCCCCACGCTTTGTCACGGAAAGGTGTGACACCGGGGAATAGGGCATGATGTCACCAATTGGTTGGCCGCGTGCGTGCGGCTACCGTAGTTATTTAGGACGCCCTAGGTTTCAGATGTCTTCCAAGGGCGTCGAGCTACCGTGTCGGCTTCCATTGGTCCACGACCAGGGCGGCGGCACCGAGGGCGCCACTGTAAGGGCCCAGCGCTGACATGGCGATGGAGGGGGGGGGGAGGCCTGTTGCTGCAAAACAGGCGCGCGACACCTGAGCGATGGAGTTCAAGAAATCATCGCCAAGGGACGCCAGAGGTCCTGCGAGAATCACTTGCTCGGGTGCCAGGCAGAATGAGAGGTGCGCAATGGCCCAGCCCAGGCTGCCGGCAGCAGCATTGATGACGCTGCGGGTCAGGCGGTCGTGGGCGAGATAAGCATCGACGATGTGTTCGGCGTTCAGTGAACGGGACCGGTCGCCCAATGCTGAGCGGCGGCCTGCTGCAATGGCATGGGCCAGCGAGTCATGAATGGCGCGGACGGATGCAATCTCCTCGAGTTCGCGTGGACCGCTCTTCTGAATCGGGCGTAAACTGCCGTGGGATGTCGCCCTGTATACTGGGCATCGCCAGAATCCGATCTCCCCGGCTCCATCGGACAATCCGCTGTAGAGTTGACGATTCACTACGATACCGGCACCAATCCCGCTCCGGACCGACAGGCAGGCAAATGAGTTGAGGCTCCGGCCCTGCCCAAACCAGAGTTCGGCCAGCGCCATAGCGTTGGCCGTGTTCTCGATGTAAACAGGCACATCGAAGCGTTCGGCAATCGGGCTCACCAGCGGCACGTTCTGGAATCCCTTGATGTAGCGGTATTCTCTCGCTGTGCCTTTGCTGCGGTCAACAGGGCCGGGTGAACCTATGCCGATGCCGAGCAAGCGAAGCAGTTTAGCGGGGAGGACCTCCTCGATGGCCCGGACAATAGCATTCACGACGTCGTGCGCTGTGTCGGTGCGTCGAATGGGGTGGCGGGTCTGGGCCACAACGTTCTGCGCAAAGTCCATCGCGACGGCCAGTATCTCATCGGCATAGAAGTCGACCCCGATGAACTGCCCGGCCACGGGATTCAGGGCGATGCTGGTGCGGGGACGGCCAACCCCTGTTGCCGCTCGCTCTCCCTCGATCAGTATGCCTTCGTGCAACAAGCGATCAACGTAGGCGCCGATCGTGGTTGGCGAAAGCGTGAGGGCGTGTGAGAGCTCGATGCGCGACAATCCTCCTGCGGCCCGGATGTGTTTGACCAGCATCGCCTCTTGATCGGCAATCAGTGCGCCCTTTTTCTGCACGTCCCGTGATGGTTTCATGTGTCTCTCTTGTATCGGGATCATCGTTCAGCGTCAATTATTATTGCATCCTTGCAAAAACAGGTTGACGAGACCCCTGTGCGGGCTATTATTCCACTAGTGTAATAACAGAAATAGGTAGGGCGTGTGTAGGCGGGCTGCAAATCACGGGGGCGATTATGGATATCTATGAGATCGATGTAGAGCACGTGCCGGCGCAGTGGCGCGAGAAGATAGTGGTAGTGCCGGATAGGGATGCGCTGAACCGTCGGTTGGCTGTCGAATTCGCCGATGCGCTGGAGACAAAGCAAGCAGCAAGCGAAATGCTCACTCTGATCTGCCCGGTGGGCCCGGTCGATTACCGCTATTTTGTTGAGGAGATCGACCGCCGCAGGTTGAGCTGTCGGAATCTGCGCACCATCAATATGGACGAGTACGTCGATGAGAATGACGAACTGATCAGCAAGGAGCATCCGCTCAGTTTCCGACGGTTCATGGATGAGCAGTTTTTTTCGCTTCTTCCCGAGGACCGTCGTCCGCTCCCGGAGAATGTCCTCTGTCCTGATCCCAAGGCCCCAGAGAAGACCACGCAGCTGATCGATGAGATCGGCGGCGCGGACCTGTGCTGGACCGGTTTCGGTATCACCGGTCACATCGCTTTCAATGATCCGCCCCACATGCTGGGCGAATCGACAGACTTGGATGATCTGCGCAACTGTAAAACGCGGGTGTTGAGGTGTTCTGACATGTCCACCGCACAAATGGCGATGGGCGGTACGCATGGCAATATGGAGATTATTCCTGAACGTGCCGTCACCATGGGGATGTATGAGTTACTCAAGACAAAGCGCTTTGGCCTCATCATGATGCGTAACTGGCATGCCGGCCTCTGGCGCCGGGCACTCCTGGGCCCCGTCACAAGCGCCTTCCCCGGCTCGCTGCTTCAGGAGCACCCAAATCTCACGGTGACAATTACCGAGCTGGCCGCGGCACCGCCAATGGTCGATGCGCATCAGGATACAGGGGAAGAGGCGTGAGATGTTCTAGTGCAAAACCTCTGGTTGATGCCGCGCAGGGGGGGGATGTCGTTCCCGCGCTGAACAGGGGCTACCGCCATTGTGTGCATCAAACCGGCGCTGATTTGGGTCTGCTCGCAGCCATGCGCGATGCGGTCTCCGTCCCACTGGTTCAGCATGGCACAGGCGGGATTGGTCTGGACGACCTCACACGACTGGCAAAGAGCGGAATGGCCAAGATCAACTTTGGGGAGCCCTTTCGCTACAACTACATCCACTATTTCAACGAACTAACCGACGAAATGGAGCATCTCTGGTATACTTGGCGGATTATGCGAGAAGTGAGGAACCGTCTGAAGGGGATATGAAGCTACTGATTGCCGCACGAGTTGCAGAAGGAAGAGCCCCATGAAGATCATTGACGCACATGCGCATTTGATGGATGAGCCGGGCTATCTGGATGGACTGCTGACGGCGATGGATGCCGCCGGCATCGAGAAAGTATGCGTCAGTGGTCTGGGACCTCTGTTTGGTATGCAGGACAATACGGCGGTGGAGGCCGCACGGCGTCAGCACCCCGACCGTATCATTGGCGCCGTGTATGTCCGCCCCGGAATGGATGGTGCTGAGACGGTTGACTGGGGCGCCGAGCATGGGTTCAGGATGCTTAAAGTCACGGCGCCGACCGGGCCCTACAGCGATCCATCTTTCGACCCCATCTGGGAGCGTGCTCTTGAGCATGGGATGCCGGTGCTCTTTCATACGGGCCTGGTGATGCCCTCGGCCGAAGGGCGGGGATGCCGTGTCTCGTCTCTGAATATGCAGCCCATGCAGGTGGAACCGATTACACGCGAGTTTCCTGAGCTGAAGGTGATCCTGGCACACCTGGGTGTGAACCACAACATGGATGCGGCAGAGATGGCACGGATCCGCGCCAACGTCTATGTGGATATCTCGGGGGAGCCTGGAGGGTGGCGCGAACGGATGAAGGCTACGGGGTTGGATCACTGGCTCTGGTGGCCCGGCGCATCTGAGAAACTGCTGTTCGGCACCGATGTGCATTACACCAGGATCAAGCAGATCTTAGACGAAGACAGAGCCATCTATGACGCTCTGGGGCTGGATGAACCTACGCGGGCCAACGTACTCGGCGGGACGATGCGAGGTCTCTTGGGGGAGCCCCTATGATAGCCTACGTGGCATTGGCTATAGCGATTCTTGCCTGGGGCCTGGAGTACCCACTCATGAAGTCGGTCTCGGCGGAGCTGGGCCCGATGGCAACCGGAGCGGTGATGTTCTCGGTTGCGGCGTTCCTGCTGGGTGCACAGTTAGCCGTGCGTGGTACTTTTCGCCGCGAGCGGCTGCCGGATCGACAAACGCTCGGCCGCCTGCTGCTCATCGGACTCATTGGGTTCCTTCTGAATGCCGCTGTGCTGCTGGCTGTGCGGATGACCAGTGTCACGAATGTGGCCACGCTGGCTAGAACCGATGTTCTGTTTTCTCTGTTGCTGGCGGCGTTCATTTTTCGCGAGAAGGTTGATCGTTCTGCATGGTGGACGACGCCCTTGATGCTCGCAGGAATCTACCTCTTGACCGGCATCGTGACCCGGCCGTTTGGCATGGGGAATGGCGGGGATGCCCTGGTCCTGCTCAGTGCGTTTCTGGTTGCGCTCAATGCGTATATTATTCGGCATACCGCCCAGCGAGTTGACCCGACACTGATTGGCTTCGTCAACACCGCCACGAACAGCGCCCTGTTCGTGGTGGCCGCCCTGCTCGTGCCACCCCATAGCGCAGGTATGCTGGCGCTGGGCGTTGCGTTCGCCCATCCCGTGGCGCTGGAGCTGGGCTGCATCGCAGCGATCTTCTTTGCCAGCTATTACATTGCCTTACGGGCACTACCGGTCTGGAGGGTGCGGCTATTGATGTTGATGATTCCCGTGGTGGCCGCCCTGGCGGGGACATTCTGGCTGGATGAGAATATTACTGCGATTGAAGCCATGGGGATGGCTCTCATCTGCGCGGGTGCAGCCGGTGCAGTCCTGCCAAAGCGTGTGTGGCACCATTGAGAGAGATCGAACCTAAGGAGATACCGACATGTCCGATGATAGAGAGCTGATTGCGGAGTTGATCGACAAGGCTTGAGCCGCGCAGGAGCAGGTGGCGGACCCCTCGCAGGAGCAGGTCGATGATCTCTGTCGTAGCGTGGCCTGGCAAACCTATTGCGACGAGAACATCAAGGTTTGTGCCGAAACCCCGATGCGTGGGAACGTGGGAGCCCTCGTGGTTCGTTCGCTCAAAGCGCACCTCTACCGTGTGTCTAAGAGAGAACTGATATAGAGTCTCATCCAACTGTAGCTGCAGAAGTTGGGTCGGGCCGATGACGCGCCCCTTCTCGTCAAATAGCGACATGGTGACCCCCCTATGTCATTGGCTGCTGGCGGTTCCCCGCGGGCAACACCGCCACGCGGCTGGCACCGAACGAAGGCACAGAGCCCGATACGTTCTCATGTCAGCCTTTGGATCAGTTCTCCATGCTGTGGAAAACGCTGATACAGCTCGTCCCGTGACGGCATTTCAAAATCGGCGAAGTCGAAACCGGGAGCGACAGTGCAGCCGACCAAGCTGTAGCCCTCGCCAGCCACTTCCGCACCAAAGAAGTCACCCGCAGGAACGACGGCCAGCGGCAACGCATCTTCTGAGTGTCCTACGAATGTATCGATGTGTTCCCCGTCCGGCCTGATTCTGTGCAACCGCAGCGGTTCGCCATCATAGAAATGCCACACCTCGTCCTGATTGATCTGGTGCAGGTGGGACACCTCACCGGCATTCAAGAGAAAGTAAATAGCCGTGGAAAACACGCGCGACCCACCGAAACGCTCCGGCAACGCATCCTGCGCAATACGCTCATGACTGCGGTACACCTCCCGAAACCAACCCCCCTCCGGATGCGGCACCAGCCCCAACCGCTCAATCCACTCATCTGCCGTCATGTGTATCCACCAGCTTTCCTGATAGAATGATCTCGTCCGTCGCTCTGAGGAGCGCACCGGATCGAAGACCGATCCCATCTTGCAGTCAGCTTCCCGAGTTCGTGGAATCACGTCGCCGATTTCGCCGTCACAACCGGCGAAAATCGAAAACACCGCACCTTCGGCGGGCAAGACTCAAACCCCGCGAGGCGCGGGGCAAATTGGCGGAGAGGGCGGGATTTGAACCCGCGGTACACCTTTAGGGGCGTACAAAGGATTAGCAATCCTCCGCTTTCGACCACTCAGCCACCTCTCCACAGATTTGGTTCGCGCAGCCTACGCGAGGGAGGCGGTCGCACGCAAGTCAATTGTGGGGTGCCGAGATGGCGAGAGTGCGATTGCCGGCCCACCCGACACCATCGCCAGGAGGGTGGCTCGGATTACGTGAAAAATATAACAAATATGAGTTGACCTCTGCTCGGGTGCGGCGGTAGTGTCCGTCATGCATCATTTTTGAGGATGGCTTGGCTATGTTCCCAGATGCGCCGACCCGGTTGGATGGGTCGCGAGGGTATTCTGAGAGCGCTCTGTCTGGATCAGTAACAAGAGGGAGGATGGGATCGTGAAGGTATACATGGTTGATGACGACGTCGATCTGGTCATGGCGATGACCGTGGCGCTGTCGGCGGCAGGCTACGAGGTCGCGTCGCAGTACGATGAGCGCGAGGTGGATGACAGGATCCGTCAGTTCAATCCAGACGTCATTATTCTGGACGTGATGCTGCCCGAGGACGACATGGCGGGCTTTAAGATTGCGCGCAGCATTCGGCACCATGACACGATCAAAGATAAGCCGGTCATCATGCTCTCCGGCGTGAATACCGAGGGCAACATCCCCGGTGGGATCAGCAATAGGGATATTGATGATGTCTTCCTGCCCATCACGCGCTTCCTCGACAAGCCGGTGGACCCAAAGAAGCTAATCGCAATAATCGAAGAACTGACGGCCTAGTCAGCTGAATCATGTAGAGGGCGGTAGAGGTCTGTAGGGCCATGCCGTCCTCTCTTCCTTTTCTGGCGCTTTTCCCCTTTGGTTCATGCTCTGCGCTGTGTCATAATACTGCCTTTTGCGAGGGGGGAACTCACACACCCGGGAGCCGTTAGATTTATGGACAATAGGTTGGATTTTAAGGCAGAAGTAGGGGCGAGTTCCTTCGTAGCGCGCCTGAAGGGCGATTCCAAGGATGCGATCATCACGG
This sequence comes from Lentisphaerota bacterium, assembly GCA_013203785.1. Taxonomy (GTDB): domain Bacteria; phylum Verrucomicrobiota; class Kiritimatiellia; order UBA8416; family JABMPJ01; genus JABMPJ01. The sequence continues at coordinate 21,130 of JABMPJ010000106.1, forward strand.
AGCTGATTGATGCGCTCCACCGGGACGGCAAGCTACCGGACCGCGACGAGGCGTTGCGGGCGGTCATGGATCGTGAGGCGACCATGTCGACCGGTCTGGAGTATGGCGTCGCGCTACCGCACGGAAAGAGCAGTACGGTCGGGAAGCTGGTAGCCGTTTTCGGTGTCAAACCCGAGGGGGTGGACTTCAAGGCCCTGGATGGTAGTCCCTCGGTCCTATTCGTCTTGGTGGTATCGGCCGTAAACCAGGTGGAGCCACATATGCAGTTCCTGGGGGCGCTGGGCCGGTCACTCATGCGGCCAGCGGTGCGCGCGAAGTGGCTGGAAGCAACGAACATCAGTGACGTGGTTGACGCGTTGTTTGAGAATTAGGGGTGCAGGCATGATTTCGGTCCAAGTAGATCAGCTCTTTCTCTCGAACCTGGGGTTCGTGGTGTTGCTCAAAAGCGCAGAGGACGAGCGCACTCTCCCTATCTTTATCGGGGCAGCGGAGGCGCAGTCCATCGCCCTGCAGATCAACGATGTCAAGGTGCCCCGCCCGCTGACGCATGACCTGCTCAGGAACCTATTGGATTTCGTAGAGTGCCATTTGCGACGAATCGAGATCATCAATATCAACGAGGGCACCTTCTACGCCGCCTTGGTGTTGGAGCGCGATGCGGGCGAAGTCCGGCTGGATTGTCGGCCGAGCGACGCCATCGCCCTGGCTCTGCGTGTCGGTGCCCCGATGTTCGTGGCCGAGGGTGTCATGTCTGAGGCGGGTCGCATTCCTGAATCGAGTGAGGAGGAATCCACCGCCCCGGCCGACCCGGCCACGCGTCCTCGCATGACGCCGCAACAACTGCTCGAGCGGCAGCTCAAGAAGGCGATCAAGGATGAGCGCTACGAGGATGCCGCCCGCCTGCGCGATGAGCTCAAGCACATTGAGGATACCCACGGCAGCAACTGACGTGGCCCTAGACGGTCCGATAGGGCTCCACCGCCAGGGCCGCAATGACCAATCCGTGTCACACGGGGTGAGGCCTTTTCTCAATATCCAACAGCCAACCACGCGAAGCGTGGCAAGCAAGGAACTCCCAATTTCCAAGTGGGTGAGAAGAGAGAATGGTGCGTATGAGCACTCTCCATTCGCATTTCTCGCTCTCCCTCCTTGTGCGGTTGGATATTCCTTGTTGGTTATCGGATATCCAGGCAGGGATGATCCAGATCCAGGTTCTGAGTCTTCAGGATACTCCCTCTTCAATTGTGATGATGCGGCTATTACCGTCAGGTGGCGTACGAAAACGTAGATGAAGCGTGTGGGCCGGAAAGAGCCCTTCAGCGCGTTCGGCCCATTCGATGGCGGTGATGCCGTCCGACTCCAGAAGCTCCTCGATGCCCATCGCCAGCGCCTCGTCCGGCTGCGAGAGGCGGTAGAGATCGATATGGGTCAGTGGCATCGTCCCCATATACTCGTTGACCAGCGTGAAGGTGGGGCTGGTGACTGGTTCGGTGATTCCCATGGCCATAGCCAGTCCCTGTACAAAGCAGGTCTTGCCGCTACCGAGATCGCCATACAATGCGATCACCGCTCGCGGTGGTAAGCGCTCCAGAAGATCCGCCGCGAGGCGATGGGTGTCGTCCGGACTGTGCGAAATGAATTCAGTCATGATGGTTCCGCACGTGCCTTGAAATGGTCATAGCCCTTCGCGGCCAGCGGGGTGCGGCGGCCGTCAGGATGTCGGGCAACGACACTGCGATTTGCTGTGATCTCGCCGATGCAGGTGCAGTGCAGATCGAAGGCGCGCCGCCAAGCGCTCGGAAAGGCGCTGACCTGTCGTGCGGGTACCGTGAAGAGAAGTTCAAAATCCTCGCCATCGCTCAGGGCGTGGGCGATAGGATCATCTGTCTGGTCGGTGGCTCCAGAGCAGGGCAGGGCGCGCAGCTCAATCTCGGCGCCCACCTGGCTGGCCTCCGTGAGGTGGTGCAGATCAGTGGCGAGGCCATCGCTGATGTCGCACATGGCCGTGGCCCAGCCGCCACTACGGATCCAGAGCCCTTCGCGGACCCGCGGCGTAAAGGTGAGATGGTGGTCATCCAGTCCACTCCCCCCCAGAGCACCGGTCACAAAGATCGCATCGCCTGGCTTGGCCCCGGAGCGCAGGAGAGCGCTGTTGCAGGGGAGCGACCCCACCGCAAAGAGATGCAGCTCGAGGACTGGGCCAGCGGACACATCGCCCCCTACGACCGCGATGGCATGGAGTCGCGCCGTGGCGGCCAATCCATCATAAATGGACTCGAGTCGCTCAACCGGGGTGGCTTCCGGCACGACCAGATTGACGAGCGCCCAGCGCGGAACGCCGCCCATGGCGGCGATATCGCTCAGCGCGCGCGCGATGGCCTTGTGGCCAATGGTGTTGGGCTTGGTGGTGGACTCAAAGTGGACGCCTTCAATGACCGGATCGGACGTTAGCAGCCAGTCTTCACCTTGAGCGCGAACCACCGCACAGTCGTCGCCGGGGCCCACCACCACGTCATGGCCGGAGAAGAGGCGCTGTTGGAGCCGTTCGATCAGTGCGGTTTCGCCTATGGAGTGAAGCGTGGTCATGTGGACAGTAGCGGCTCCAGGCAGTGGCGCAGCTCGCCGACCAAGTCGCGGCTGCGGAAACGGTTGAGACGCGCTTGTTGCCCTTCGAGTACGGCCGCTCGCAAGGCGTCGTCGTGAACGAGGCGGCTCATGGTTTCGGCAATCAGACCGAAGTCCTTCTCGTAAACGAGAATACCGGCCCCATCGAGCGTCTCGGGTATGGCGGCGGCGGCGTAGGCCACGACAGGCAGGTTGTGGACCATGGCCTCGATCAGCGGTATGCAGAAACCTTCGTGCTCGCTCATGCTCAGGAAGATATCGGCACAGCCATAGTAGGCATTCAGCTGGGCTTGGTTGGCGGAGCCCGCCAGGTGCACGTTGTCGATGCCCAGCTCGCGACAGCGGGCCAAAAGGAAGGCGTAATAGGGCTCGCTGCCGGCATGAGATCCTACATGAATCAGGCGGACCCTGTGGTCGACCGTGCGGGTATAGACGGCCAGGGCACTGAGTAAATCCTCAATACACTTGTTGGCGACGCAGCGCCCCACAAAGAGGATGTTCGTTGTGCCGTCCTTGAACTGTCGTGTGACGCGGCGGTCAGGGGGCGATGCGAGTTTGTCGAGGTCAAGTACGAGGGGCAGAACATGCACGTCGCGATAGCCCAGCGCCTCAAGCTCGGCGGCGTTGTAGCCACTATCAGCCATGTTCACGGCCGCGCTTCCCGCCAAGGCTGCAACCTGCTCACGCCCCTCTGCGAGCTGGGCGGCGATCTGCGGGTTGATAACGCGAAAATATTCGGGTGGGGTGACGTTGTGGTAGAGCAGCGCTTTACGGCAGTCCAAGTGTTTGAAGTGCTCGTTCAGGGCGCAGCCAATGGAGAGATGGAGCAATACAATGTCGGTGGGATCGGGCGCATAGCAGCTGATGTCGAAGGCGTCCTTGCGCAGTTCGGGCAGAATGTGCTTGGTCTCGCAGTAGATCTCGGAGCGGAAGCCCCAGTCACGGAAGGCCTGCCGCAGGACACGCGCCTCGTTGCTGATGGCATCGCCGTTGCTGAACCCGGCCACGAACTGGTGGATGGCGCGCGGCTGCGATGCGGTGGGGTCGGGTTCATTGGGCATGGCGCGCACTCCGTTTGCGGGCCCGCTGCGCTTCACGGCGCAGGCGAGGTAGATCGGCCCCGGCGGCCTCCAATTTCCAGGCGACGGAGGAGCTGTCGGGATCGAGCATGAGGCTGCGGGTCCAGAATTGAACCGCCTCGGTCCGATGGTCCAGGGCATCGTGTGTATCGCCCATGTGCTCGTTCAAAACCGGGTCCTCGGGCATCAAGGCCATGGCCTTTTCCATCTCAACCAGGGCTGAAGCGTAGTCACCGTTGCGGTAGTGAATCCAGGCTTGCGTGTCGAGGTAGGCGGCGTTGTCGGGCTCGATCGCCAGGGCGCGATCGATATACTCTTGGGCTTGCTCCAAATTCTCGCCGCTCTCGGCCCAGATATAGGCCAGGTAGTTGAGCGCTTGGTCGGCTTCAGGATAGAGCTCAAGGCAGAGCGTGAAGAGTGTTTCGCTCTGTAGCGTGCGGCCGGTCCGTTCACAGGTGGATCCATACGTAACATAGAACTCCTCCGACAGCTTGGTCCCTTCGGTGGCGGCAGCCAAAGTCTCAATCCGGGCGAAGGCCTGCACGGCCTCTTCGAAGCGGTGTGCCACATTACAGACCAAGCCCAGGCTGAAGAGCAGGCGGGTATGGCGGGGATAGAGGGCACGACCGCGCTCCAAAGCGGCGATGGCCTCGTCGAGCCGCCCCAAGTGGAGTAGTGTGGCACCCAGCTTGGTGAAGGTCTCAGGAGGAGGCTCCTCCCCCCGGCTGGCGATCTCAAAAGCCCTGGCCGCTTCCTGGGGCTCGTTCAGTTCGAGATGGAGTTGACCAATCAGATTCTGTAGGACCGGCGTTACCGATTCGCGGCTCTCATCCCAGAGCAGATTGAAGTAGCGCAAGGCCTGGTTGAGTTGCTTTTTCCCAATCAGGTGTCGTCCGCGCGCCGAGACCATCTGGAGCAGTTCGGGTGAGGCGGTTGCTCGTATACCGCGGCGCAAGGTCGCGATGGCGGCGTCCTCATCGTCGCGGAACATGTGGATCTTGGCCACGGAAGCATAGAGCGCACTTTCGCTTGTGCTAAGATCGATGGCGCGCTCAAAATGGGCGACTGCTTCATCGAGTCGACCCGCGAGTTGGCAGGTAACGGCCAAATCGATACGTGGCTGGATCTCGTTGGGGTGGTACTCGCAGGAGGCTTCGAGGACTGCGATCGCCTTGCTGGGCTGGCGGCGCAGGAGATAGCCAACGGCAATCTTGGAATCGATACGATGGCGACCGGGGTCATACTCCGCGGCCAGTTCGAACTCCTCGATCGTGTCAGGGGCGTTGGGCCCGAGATCCATCTCGTAGAGCGATCCCAGAGTGTAGTGCGCCAAAGCCATGGAAAAACCATGTTCTTCGGGCGTCAGCGCTAAATGCCCCCCCCCCGCAGGCGTGCGCGGGGTACGGCAGCCGCCGAGCATCATGAGCGCGCTTAAGAATACGATGCGAGCCCGCATGGCGGCATGCCTTATCACCGAGGGAGCGCCCCGGAGGTCCGGGGCGCCGATCCACGGCGGTTGTTATGGCAAGAGAGGGTCTTACTTGTTCTTGTGTCGGTCAGCACGCTTCCGCTTACGGTACTTGTGCTTCGACATCTTCTTGATACGCTTCTTCTTGATTGAACCCACGTTGCTCTCCCTTACCAGACCCTGGCCGTCAGTCGATCACTTTATTGAGAGGAATCTCAATAATGCCTTCGGCTCCTGCCTTCTTCAGTTGCGGGATAATCTCCCGCACCACTTTCTCATCCACAACCGTCTCGATCGCCGCCCACGCTGCATCCTGCAGGTGGTTGATCGTCGGTGCGTGCAGCGAGGGAAGCACGTTCGTCAGCGCCTCCACATCACTTGATTTTGCATTCATCTTTAGCAGAACCTTGCTTTCTGCGGCGAGTGCGCCAGTCAGAAGCATGGCCAACTGTTCAACCTTGCTTCGTTTCCAGGGATCTTCCCAGGCCGCGCGGTTGATGATGAAGCGTGTTGTAGACTCAATAACGTCGTCGACAATGCGTAGATTATTGGCGCGTAGGGATGACCCGGTTTCGGTCAGCTCCACAATCGCATCCACCAATTCGGGGCACTTGACTTCAGTGGCCCCCCAAGAGAACTCCACTTCGGCGTGAACGCCATGCTTGTCGAGGTAGCTTTGGGTCAGTCCGACGGCCTCCGTGGCAATGCGTTTGCCCTCCAAATCCTTGGGCGAATGGATGTCTGAATTTTCGGGAACGGCGACCACCCAGCGAACGGGCCGGAAGCCCTGCTTGGCATAGAGGAGCTCGCACACCTCGACCACATCGGAGTTGTTCTCGACGATCCAGTCGTGTCCGGTAATTCCTGCATCCAGAACGCCACTCTCAACGTAACGGCTGATTTCCTGCGCCCGGATCAGGCGCGCATCCAGCTCAGGATCATCGATCTTGGGCAGGTAAGAGCGGGAGCTTCCGCCAATATTGAAGCCCGCCTTCTTAAAAATCATGAAGGTCGATTCCTGTAGGCTTCCCTTGGGCAGGCCCAGAATCAATTGTCGTTTGCTATCGCTCATTACGGTCATTTGTCCACCAATAAATCAAGAACGGGGGATGGTAGGCCAATTGCCGACCCACGTCCACACTGGAAATAGGGAAAAATATGGCGAGAAAAACGCTGGCGTCAGAACTCAGGTCCCAGGAACCTCGGTTGCGTCCTCCGAGCTATCGACCACAACGCGTCGTCCAACCACCCGCAGCCGACCACTAGCCAGCAGGCGCAGGGCCTCGGGGTAGGCCTGGTGCTCCTCAACCTGTATGCGTGCATGAAGCGTCTTGGGGGTATCGTCCTCTTCCACCGGCACGCAGCGTTGAACGATGATGGGACCGGTATCGGTGCCCTCATCCACAAAATGGACCGTACAGCCCGCGACACGGCAGCCATAGTCGAGGGCCTGTTTCCAAGACGCCATCCCCGAAAAAGCTGGCAGCAGGGCAGGGTGGATATTAAGGATGCGCTGGGGAAAGGCTCTCAGGAGCCCCGGCTTGACGATGCGCATGAAGCCAGCCAGCACGACGCAGTTGGCCCCGTGTGCCTGAAGCGCCTCGATGTAACGCCGCTCGCCCTCGCCATCCAGCTTTGTCTTATAGGGTGCCGCGCTGATGAACTCGGCCGGAATCCCGTGTGCGGCGGCGCGCGCTAGGATATGCGCATCCTCAACATCGGTCAGCACACACACCACTTCGGCATCGAGCGAGCCCGCCTCAATTGCATCAATAATCGACTGCGCATTGCTGCCGCTACCCGACCCCAGTATGCCGATTCTAAGCTTCTGCCCCATCGTGTCTCTCCCAGTAGAGCCGAAAATTATCACGCCCCACGAGCCCGACCAAGTAGAATCCAGACTTGAAGCCGCCCCCTCTCGTCATCTACCATGCCCCCCACTTCAGAGCGGGCGGTTAGCTCAGTTGGTTAGAGCTCTTGGTTTACACCCAGGTTGTCACAGGTTCGAGTCCTGTACCGCCCACCAGCCTTCGCTCGCAGCGCAGCGGAGAGCGAAGGCTGTCACGCCGTAGTCATGCGAAGCGTAGCGAGCATGCGGAGGCGGACGATCAACCGGGCTGCGAGACTACGGCTTGGCATGCCATTTCTTGAGTCTTTGCGACCTGTATCCAGCACAGGAGTCAGACGTGCCTGACCCAGCGCATCACTACGTCTATATCCTGACCAGCCAAGCCGACCCAACGCGCCACTATACCGGATGCACAACCAATATTGAATCGAGACTCCGCAAGCACAACGCGGGAGATGTTGCGCACACCTCGAAATATCGCCCTTGGCGCATCGAAACCGTAATCCGGTTCAGCAACAAAGAGAAAGCCCGGGCGTTCGAATCCTATCTCAAGACCGGTTCCGGTCGTGAATTCGCCCGAAGACATCTGTAACACGTTCGGAACGAATAGAACGAATGGGGACAGACAAAAACGAACGAATGGGGACAGACAATATGAGCGGCATTGAATACCGCGAATGGGGACCGCGAATGGCGCGTGGCGTGAATCGTGAATGGGGACAGACAATGTGAGCACGTGTGCCGGTATCCATGGCATAGAGGTGCTTTTCGATCACTGCTCAGGGGGGGCGTTGGCCGGCGGATGTCACTGTGTTGCAGTGGCAGGCATGGGAACGGCTCTATCGGGCAACGAGACCCAGTGCAGGCACAATTCAGCCACTCCCGGACGAGAGCGTTCGGGCCGCAGCACGGGATATCGATGGCTCAACGCACGCCAGCAGGCTGGATCGGATCGAGTTGAAGACGCCGGGCACAGAAGAGCCCATTCCATTGTGCGCCTCGCATCGCGCGCGCGCCGGTTTTGCGTTTGACCCCGAAATTGCTGCGGTAACGTTGGAAGAGGTCGTCTACGAAGGTGGGGGAGCCCAAGATCATTCCGTCGCTGAAATACCGCACGCGACAGTGAACGGCCTCGCCTGTCGTCAGACGGCCTCCGGAAGCCAGAACTGCCTCCACGCGCACAGGATCAATCCCGCCCCGATGGCGTCCCGGCTCCTTCTCACCATGATCGTAGAGCAAGCGCCGGTAGTGGCGGCCCAGTCGTGACCAGGTGGCTATGCTCTCATCCAGCGACTGCATCACACGGATCAGTCCCTCACGGGCCACTTTCACGCCTGCTGTCGCTTCACCATAGCCGCAAAACCGATACTGCTGGGGGTCGTCCACGATCCGTGCACGAACCGCATTCAGGTCAATATAGGCCGCCAGAGTCCATAACGCCCGGCGGGAACCTTCGAAGAGCACACTTTTGAAGCGGGATTCCCACAGTGTGCCTTGCCGACCATGCCGACGGTTGTAGGACATTGTGAAGCGTTGTTTCAGGGTCTTAACGAATTCGGAGAGGTTGTACATGCGCCGGGTGTAGCGGGCCTTCAGCTCTTCAGCACTCGCATGTAGACCCTTGGCCCGCAAGTCGGCCAGCTCGGCTGCCACGTGGGCCACAACAGGCTGCTCGTACAGATAGGCCAGTCTGTGGATGAGGTCCTGATCACTGACGGGTTCCGGCTGGGGAACTCGCAGGGCAATATGCCAATGGTTATCGAGCACGGCCCAGGTCAGGATCTGGCACCCTGAAAAGGCTTCCACAGCGCGCATCAGCTTCCGGAAGCGCTCTTTTTCGCCATCATTCAGAACCAATCGCCGGTCTACAATCCGGCTGACGATGTGATAGAATGCCTCTCCCTCTCCAAGAATACGGGCCACTCTCATAATGCTGCTCCTTTGGGCTTCGTGGAGCACGACAACGCGCCCCTATACACCCTTGAAGCAAGCAGCACCCCCTATTTCCGGAAAAAAGAAAAAATAGTTTTCTCTGACAGTCTGTCCCCTCCCGTCATGAGTGGATTGAGGTGTGCGCGTATCATACCGCGGTGGCACTATAGACCACATCGCATGCGTACCGGCCATCCGTGGCCCCAAGGGCGACGGTCAATCGCAGGGGCGCATGGCAGGATAGCAGGCGGATCTTGAGGTGATACCAGCGGCCCGCCGCAAGCTGGACAGGAATAGAGGCGCCGCCTTCGGTACGATGGAACGCTGGAACGAGTTCTCGTCGGCCATGGTAGTTCAGAATCGCTCGGCCATCCAGCCAGGCCGTCAGGCCGGTACTCGCACAGATCATGAGCTGACCGTCTAGGTCTTCGGGAACACGCAGCTGTGTTAGAAGATAGAGCGTATCGCCGGGCGCCTCGATGAAGGAATCCAGGTTCAGGTGGATGCCGGCGGACCGCAGAACCCGTTCCGTAAAGTCCTCCGGGTGGACCGAGGCACGCGCCACGTCATCCGGCTCACGGGCATAGCCGGTTGCCACCGGGTCACAGAACACGAGCCACGAATGGCCATCGTCGATCGGGTCTCCTGCCGCGTCCGCTGTCATCCCCGCCGGACTATCCGAAAGTGCTGCGAAGTCACCGACGGCCAGGGCCATAACTCTCTCCGTGGCCTCGTCCACGGTCTTGGGCAGTGGCAGGCTCTGCAGGCACTCACTCACCACGAGCTCATCTCCCACGGTCCTGCGCCAATCGGCCGGAATCCCCTCTTCGCCCATCAGAATGCCCAGGAAGGCGGCACTGGTGGCCCCCGTGCAGTCGGTATCCATGCCGCAGTTCACGCTCATGAGAACGGAGGTTTCGAAATCGCCGTTGCCATACAGAAGGCCGAACACAATGAACGCCAGATTCATGCTGACATCCGTGAAGTTGTCGCTGCCGAACCGCGCCATGATGTCGTCCCGGACGGCATGTGGCGGCACCCCGGCGGCATGTAGCTCACAGACAAAACGTACGGCGTGGCTCACCCGACAGTCGCGCGCAATATACGTGAGCCCTGTCTGGATAGCTTCGAGAGGTGACTCGCATTCGAAGGCCGCGCTTTCGGCGGCGGCCAGGAACATCTCGGCCCACACCCCGTTGCCGTGATGGTCGACAATGGCGTCTTCTCGGGCAAAGGCCGCAGCCAGTGCCGGGCGACCGGGGCAGAGACAGGCCCACAGTTCCGACCGGATGGCGGCACCCATGCCATCTCCAAACCAATTATTGTGTATCCCGCTCAGGGGGGGCTGCATGCCTCGCGCCATGTTCCACTGTGCAATCCCGTATTCATCGGGTAGGCAGGTGTAATGCTTCCATGCTTCGGTCAGGTGGTGCGACCGCAACCCGACCCCGTACTTTTCCACCCAGACCAGCCACAGCATCTGAAGCTCGAGGTCGTCGTTCGGAACGGCCGCAGAACAGAGCGATGTGCGATCCAGTGTGAGCGGCCGGGCAACGCCCTCGTACGGCATACCCAGCGTACCGCCAATGCCCTTGCCGGCCCAGCAGCCTCGGATCTTCGACTCAAGGAGAGACCTATCCATCGCACGCGTCCTCCAGGAGTCGGTGTTGCCGGATCGTTTGCACGGTGACCTCTGCGGTCAGCCCATGGCCCTCTGGTCCCGGATGTATCCAGTCGGTCTGATCGATCCACCTGCCCAGTGGTGTGCCCTGTTGCTCGGCCTTCAGCGTCGCCGCATATACGTTAGCGAGCGGCAAATCCAATTCAGCGGCCAGGTCCACCGCAGCCTCAAGGTAGCGCGCGCGATCCTCGGCCATCCACCTCCTGATCGAGCGCGGCGTGTGCATGAAATTCGGCACGGTCTCAAGAAAGTGCTCGCCGTCGGGAGCAATCGTCACAACCATCACGATCAAGGCGCGGGTCTGGCTTCTGATGGTGGCAACCATCTTCCGGTGCATATCGCAGAAATGGGTCAGGCCGTCGCCCTGCAGGCCATCTGATCCGTTGTTGTAGGCAAAGCTTTCGAGCAGCACGAGATCGGGATCAAGCGAAACGAGGGAGGGGTAGGGCCGCGCATTGAACTCGTATGCATGGGTCAGGCGCCAGAGCCCATACCCCACGCGTGTGCCCCCGACACCTTGATTGACGATCTCAAAGGCGCGGGCGGGAAATGCCACCGCCAGCGCGGTTGCCAGCGCCGGACAGCCCGCCCCCGCCGTCTCGGTCATGGAGTCGCCGGTGGCCACGATTCTCACAGCTTTATCCATTCGTCTGAAACTTTCCCCTGTGGCTTGGCACAGGCACGCACGCGACCGACTCAGCCGCGTGGTTCATCTTCACTCACCAGTGGCACCCAGCGTCCGTCACAGTCGCCCACACGCCCGAATTCGGCCGGACCGTAGGTTTCGCCGCTGCGCCACACATGCTCGATTAACACTTCAAGTCCGTCCACCGTGCCGGGATCTGTACCCAAGGCTTCCCAAGGCAATACAAGCGTGGCTGTCCAGCCTGATGGTTCCTTCGCCACATCAACGCGCCATGTCGGCTGCCACGCCAAGTCCACATGCTTCAGGAAATTCGGGCGGCGGACCATGTGATAGCGCCAGCGCGGATCCCACTCCACACGGGCTGCCTCGCCGATGTCGCCTCCCACCTTGCCGTCCAGCTGATTGCCGCGCGGATCGAATCCGAACACACGGGCCTCTGGGCCCCCTTGGCGACGCACATATAGCAGCACGTGCTCCATGATCTCGGTCGGATCGGCACTCAGCATGGTGTCGCGTTGAAGCGTGCGGATGCGTGAATTGGGCAGGCCCGACTCCTGCCCGTGAAACACCATCTCCACGCCCTCCTCCGTCTGTCGCGCCTCAAGGGTCAGGGCATCGGTCATGAGTCCACCGTGCGGCTCAATCGGCATCGGGAAGCGTGCCGGAATCTGGGCGGTTTGCCATGCGTCCTTCCTCACCTTGAGCTGCGGCTGGGTCAGCAACGCGGGGCGGTTCGCCAGGAGCTGTGTCAGACGGAGCGTCTCCTCGAAGACTGCGATGTCGGTGGCAAGGATCATCGCGTCAGCACTGCCCGCCTCAGGCTCCAGGACGGGGAGCGTGCGCGTTACTTCGGCAACAGCTGCCGCACGCTGCCTGTACATCGTCAGGGCCGCGCGACCGGCCGCGATATGTGCACGCGCGGCCTCGGGCTTACTGTTCAGCAGGGCACGATCGGCCGCCCATACGGCGGCTTTGCCGCCTGCAAGCCCCTGCGCCGCGTGCAGGGTTCGGCAGAGCAGCCCCACCGCACCGGCGAAGCGGGGCGGCACGTTCGGTGTCGTCTGCAGCGCCGCGAGCAATGCCGCGACCGCCGCTTCAGATGATTGAGCTTGCTCCGCCATCACCGGCAGCAGGTCGGTCAGCAGGGCCCGTTCGTCGCTATAGATGAAATGCGACTCGTAATTCGTGACCCGTGCGACGCGCGGCTGAACGATGAAGCTGACGGAGACATTGCGCCGCGCAATATCCGCCATGGCGGGCGCCAAGGCCTCCCCATAGAGCTGCGTGGTCGCGGCCTCAAGCCATGGGTTTACCACGTTGGCGGGTGCCGTGAGCCAATCGGTCTCAGTTCGAAAGTCATAGGCCTCATCCATCACCGCGGAGCCGGGCGCGTCCAGGCGCCATGCGTACTCGTTGTTGAACAGCTCGACGAGGTGTCGCGTGGGAGGCTTGTCGTGGCCCGTGGCAAAAATGATGTCACGCCGGTCGTCAAAATCCCATGTCCGGGTGAAGCGTCCCAGCGTATGGAACCCCGTCTGCCAGGCACGCGCCGGGAACTGCCACCACCACAGCGTGAGGGGCCGGTTGCCGAAGGCTTCCTTGTACTGGCGGGCTGGCTCCCGCCCGTGCTCCCGCAGGCAGATATGCACATCATGTGGCAGTAGGTCGTTCATGCGCTCAAAGTACCGCCGCGCCCGTTCATTCATGCGCGCCATGACATCCGGCGCCAGACCACCGTCGCGCCATTCGTGAACGAGGCCCATGCGATCTTTGTCATAGAACGCCTTGGCTTTATAGGGCACCGGAACCAGTTCGATCCGGCAGGAGGGATTCACGGCCCGGATCGCTGTGTAGTAGTGCATGAAGATAGCGGTGTCTGCGCGTGCCCGGTTATCGCCGAAGCGCGTGCGACAGCTCTCGCAGCGCTGGCTCCACATCTCGGGATCCGGCCCCCCATGATCGAGCAGATGCAGCATGAAGTGATCGGTCGGCAGGTCTACCATCTTCTGTGCCATTTGCGCCGCACCCTTGCGATGCGTCTCGTCATCGCTCCAGCAATACTCGCTCGTACCATGCACCACACAGCCGCGCAGGGACGTCGCAGCCGAGCCCACGTAGGGTGCCTTAATCAGAGTGAGTGTCACCCCTCTGGGCCGCATGTAGTTCCCCAGCCGGTCCCACAGGGCTGCCTGATGCGCGTTGCGGACGACCGGCGTGAAGGGTTCCAGCCCGTTCATCTTGTTCCACACCATCCAGTCCACCAGCTCGCGCATCCCGGATTCGAAACGGGTACCCAGCGCTTCGGCCTCGGGGCTGCGCTCGCGCACCTTGCCGTCATAGTCCATGTAGAGCGCGCGCATTTCGGGGAAGCCCACGACCATCCGATGCAGCACATCCGGCCAGTCACGCACGGTGCGAGGTGTCAACACCACCTCGCCCCCCGTGCGCTCAAGGTAGTGCGCCAGCGTCACAGCGCCATACAGCGCGCCGAGGCTGTCGGCCCCTATGACATTCACGCGAACGGATGAGACGGCTGTCGTGACATCAATGTGGTAGCCCTGCGGCTGCCCCAGGGAGGGATCCACCGAGATATCGATCCACACCGCCGGAGCGGTCGTCGGCGCATTCATGCGCAGGGGAATCGGCGTGCCGCCCAGCGCCGCGATACGCTGGTTGAACACCTCGGCGGCCGCCGCGAGGGATGGATCGGATGTGTCGGCGGTGAGCAGGCAGTCGTCCTCCACCAGGCTCAGCGCAGGTCTGGCCGGGCCCACGGTGCGCGGGGCCGGCAACACAGGGGCCCCCTCAGACGGGTCCGGTTGGCCCAGTGCGGCCATAGCCACCCATAGCGCAAGCGTCACGAACGGCCTCCCCATCATGCTCCGCCTCCCCTTCGTCCGGACTACTTGATCAGCATCAATGTGCCCGTGGGCGGGATGTAGTAGAATTGAACCAGCTCCGGATCCTCCGTGGCGTCAAAGCCGCCCCAGTTGCTGTTGATGAACGCTCCGGTCGTGCCGTTGCACTCAATCAGCCTCTCGTATCCAGCGCCCGTACTCGTGATAAACAGGTTCCCCGTCTCCGGGTGCCATGAGAGACCGAGGGGATTGCGACAGGTCCCATAGGTCAGTGTTGTGAAGTTGCCGATATGTGCGCCCGTGACCCCATTGTACTCCCCGATCAGAGCCTGTGAGCTGCTGGCTATGAATAGGTTCCCGTTGGGACCGTAGCGGATCTCACCGGGATTGCTCAGACTACCCGATCCTGTCGTGACGAGGGTGTTCGTATGCACAGGGATGCCCCCCACAAACGCATACTCCTCGACGGTGTTGGCCGTCGTGGCGACAAGCATCCTGCCGTTATTGGGGTTGGTTGTGATGCCACGCGGCGCTCCGCTCGGGGTATAGATCGTTTTGATGTTCGTTCCTGCGCTGTTGTACTCCAGCATGCGTCCATTGCCGCTCGACGTAACAAAGAGGTTTCCGTTCGAGGCGAAATGCAGAAAGACAGGGGTGACGGCTCCACTGGAGAACGTCCCCATATCAGTCAGCGACGGATTGTACTTGCGGACCGTGCCATCCGAGAGCGAGGCGTAGAAATACCCGTTCGTATCCTGAGTGATGTCACGCCCCACCGCCAACTGACCCACCTCCGCGCCTGTGGTCGCGTCGTAGTAGGTGATGGGATTTCCTGAATCGCCTGCCACGAACAGCAGCAGCCGCTGTGCATCGCACGGCATGGTCATCATCGTCAACACGCCTGCGGCCACGGCCGCGAGCGACCATCTCTGTCCTCTTGTCCCTTCTTTTGTTGTCATTTTCATTGCCTGCGTCCTCCTGTTTTCGGTCACCATGACTCACCTTGTGAGCCGAGCCATTATTCTATCACCATTCGACCTTCAATGCACGATGCCTGGGGCCTCCGCCCCTCGGGCGGCTTGCTGCAGAAGCCTCCAGTTTTGAGCATTCACGGCATAGTCCGGCTGCTCAAATGTTATCCGTCCTTCGTAGCCCATCTCACACATCGCCTGAATCACGGCCAGCCAGTTCACCGTCCCAATCCCGATCGGGTTGTGCCAGTCGCGGTCGGCAAAGTTGTCATGAAAGTGCGTCTCGCGCATGCGGGGGCCGAGTCGGCGAATAACCTCAGCCGGATCGACGCCGTCGCGGTGACAGTGCCCGGCATCGACACATACGCCCAGATTGTCGCGTTCGATCTCGTCCATGAAGGCCATCAGCGCATCAACATCCTGCGAAACACATGGTAGCTCGGTCGTGGTCACTTCCACTGTTACAGTGATGCCATGGGCCGCCGCCGCGTCGCAGAGCTGCCGGTAGGCCAGAATACAAGCGGCCCGCACTGCGGCCGCGCCCCCGTAGCGCCGCAGCCCTTCGACCATCAGCTCGTCCTGCGAGACCGTACCCTCCAGATAGTCCACCGCCATCTGCCCGAGGTACGCGCTGGAGGCCAGTCCGAACATCCATCCGGCATGCGTGGTGACATATCGCATGCCCATGAACGCGGCCGCCTGAATCAGCCGCTCGTGAATGGGCCGAACCCATTCCAGAGTTTCGCCGGGCGGGGGCAGAAGCTGGATGAAATGGGACGACTCGATAGTCAGGCTGGCGTCGCTCACGATGCGCCGCACCTGTTCAAGCTCGGAGCGGGGGCGCTCAACCAGCAGGTTACGGTCTTCGCGCGCCAAGATGCGATCAGGAGCGACATTGGAGTCAAGCGGGCTGATGAGAAAGAAGATGTCGCTAAAGTAGACCCCCGTATAGCCGAGATCCCTCATTGCGTGGCAGTGCTGCGCCAAGCGATCCGGATCAAGCGTCCCCAGCGAGAGCGTTCCCGCAAGAGTGTCACATCGACTCTTCATCACGATGAATTTCCTTATAGGGTAGTCTGACACCGCCTCAAAAGACACCCCTAAAAAATGATTGAGCAACTGTTGCTTAATTCGTATTATGCAGCAGTTGACAAGCACAAAGCAAGAGATTGTTTCAGCGGATATTGTTTCAGGAGGAAAGCGCGAATGGCGGAATCTAAGGCCAAAAATAGGACTATGACGATTCGCACGATCGCTACGCTTGCGGGCTGTGCGCCCTCGACCGTGTCGCGGGTGTTGTCGGGGCGCTACGGCAATGTCCGGGTCAGTCCGCCGGTGCAGGAGCATATTCTGGAGATCTGCCGTCAACACAACTACCACCCCAACATTCATGCGTCGCGCGCGTTCTCCAAGCGCTGCGGCGTGCTGGGTCTGGCGGTTCAGAAGCTGAGCCACTTTGATGACGGGAATCTCTCGCGCTACGTCGACGGCTTGCACGAAACCCTCTCCCCGCTCGGCTACCAACTCCTGCTTCTTTCAGCCAGCGAGGAGTGGATCGCCGCAGGCGAGCACCTCGCCGCCTTTCGACGCCGCGAGATGGACGGCATCTTTGTGTGGGGTCACTATGGCGACCCACGCTGGCTCGACAGCCTGGCGGAACATGGCTTTCCTTTCATTGCGGCCGCCAACCGTGTGGGCAATCATCCCTCCGCCATCTGTGATGAGGCCGCAGGCATGCAGGCCCTGGTCAACCATTGCCGCAGCCAGGGCGCGCAACGTCTGCTCTATCTCTCCGGCTGCGAGACGATCGACTGCCCGCACCGTCGGCGCCATGCCTTTGAGCTCGCCGCAACCGACCTAGACGCCCGGGTGGTGACGTTGGAGGGTTTTACCATCAGCGACGGACACCGTGCCGCACCCACAGTGGCCGACTGGCGGCCGGACGCCGTCCTCTGCGTCAACGACGCCACCGCCGTCGGGGTCATCATGGGCCTGAAGGAGACGGGCGTTGCCGTGCCCGAAGACATTCGCGTGGCGGGATGTGACAATTCGGCGCTGGCACCTTACATGTTTCCAGCGCTCACAACCTATGATTCAATGGCTCGGGAATGTGGCGCCGAAAGTGTTAGGGCCATGGATAGCCATCTTGGCCAAGGTGAACCGTTGACCTCCATCAAGTTGACCCCCACGCTTCACATCAGGGAATCGGCATGAGCACAGTTGACCGCCAACCGGACGGGGCAGAGATGAACAACAGGCTGCAGCCCCGAATGATATTATTCGATATCGACGCGATGATCGTCGATCCTGTGCCCGGCGGCGAGGACCCGTCCGAGCAGCGGCCCCTCTTGGCGATCATCGCGCATGCGCTGGCCGCACGCGATGGCATCCCGTATAGCCACGCCCGAGCGATGGTCGAGACCTTTGCCGACGACTTGGTCTGGTGGGATTATCCCGACTTCATCGCGGCCTTTAACCTCGATCCCACGTTGGTGTGGCCGGCGATTCGCACCTGGCACCGCGCGAACCTCTTTGTGCACGATGATGCCGTCGCCTGCGTGGAGGCCTTGGCTGAGGCCGGATATCCGATGGCGATTGTGAGCAACAACCCCGTGGTCGGCTGCCTCCTCAAGCTGGAGCGAGCGGGACTCGGAACGCTTGGCGGCACGCCTCATTTCTCACGCCTCTTCGGCTCGAACATACTTCGCGGACAGAAATCCGCCCCGGCCTTCTGGCAGCGCTGCCTGTGTCATCTCGACGTTCCTGCCATGGACCTCCTGATGGTCGGCGACCACCCGCACGAAGACTGCGAGGTGCCCCGCTCCCAGGGCGTGGGTCATTTTGCCCTGATTAACAGGTCTGGAGCAGCCGGGGTCACCCGCGAAGGGCCGGTGATGCAGCTCAGTGACCTTCGCCTGCTGCCGGGACTCTTACTCGCATTCAATCGCTCCACGGTTGAAGGAACGGGACAACGCGCCCCTATACACCCTTGAAGCAGTGGGCCCCCCTTGTCTCTCGAAGAGGGTTGAAATAATTTCTGTTTCTGGACAACATGGCGCTGATGACTACTGAACAAGGAGACATGGAAGATGCAGACAGTTGCACTCATCGGAGACTCGATCCGTATGGGGTATGAGGAGTCGGTTCGCAACGAACTCTCGGGCTGGGCGGACGTTTGGACGCCGGAACAGAACGGCGGGACGAGTGAGAATATTCTGGCCCACCTCGACGAGTGGTTGGCCACTGGGCACCCCTCCATACTCCACATCAACTGTGGTCTGCATGATCTGAGGAAGGAATTCGGGCAGGACACGCCTGCCGTTCCTCTGGACCGGTATGCAGAGAACGTGCGAACCATCTTGACGCGGACCAAGACAGAACGCGAACTCACCGTGATCTGGGCGCTGACCACCCCGGTGAATCAAGAATGGCACCACAAGAACAAATCTTTTGATCGTCTGGAAACGGACGTGATCGCCTACAACCTTGTTGCCGCCAAGATCGCCGGAGAATGGGATGTTGTCGTCAACGACCTCTTTGCCACCGTCATGTCAGCGGGGCGCGATACTGTGCTGCTGCCAGATGGAGTCCATTTCAAGCCGGAGGCCTACGCGCTCCTGGGAAAGACTGTGGCCACCTGCATCAAGAACGTCGCAGTCGAATTGCCGTGAGGGAGAGATGGTTCAACGCTCTACTGTGTACGGCTAGCAACCGTCGCATCGTTTAAACGTTGAGCTCAGGGGGATCCATGACACGACCCGGAATTGTCAAAGGCGTCGTTCCGTATGAGGGTGGCTGCCGTTTCGCGGTGTGGGCGCCCCACGCCGATGAAGTGTACGTGGTGGGCTCCTTCAACGACTGGAACAAGGACGCGCACCCCCTCGCTAGGCAGCCGGACGGCGTCTGGTCGGCCGACGTGCCGCGCGCCACACCGGGCGACGAGTACCGTTTCCGTCTCATCGCGCAGGGCCAGGAGCTGTCTCGAATCGATCCCTATGCTCGCCGGGTCACCACCTCCGTCGGCAATGCCATCATCACTCCCCCCGTTTCTCGTAAGCGCGCAGATGCCTTCACGCCTGTGCCTCTCAATGAGATGGTCATCTATGAGCTGCATATTGGCACTTTTGGCAAGAAGACGGCCCAACACGGTCCCGGCAATCTGGAAGGCGCGATCGAGCGGCTCGACCATCTGGCGGAGCTGGGTGTCAACGCGCTGGAAGTGATGCCCCTCGCGGAGTTCGCGGGTGGCTTTTCGTGGGGCTATAATCCAGCACAGATGTTCGCCGTAGAGAGCGATTACGGCACACCGCGTACGTTCAAGGACTTTGTGGATGAAGCCCACAGCCGTGGCATCGCCGTCATTGTGGACGTGGTGTACAACCACATGGGACCAAGCGATCTGGGGCTGTGGCAGTTCGATGGCTGGAACGAGAACGGCAAGGGCGGCATCTACTTCTACAATGACTGGCGCGCCCAGACGCCTTGGGGCGAAACGCGGCCAGACTATGGACGTAAGGAAGTCAGGGAGTATCTGCGTGACAATGCCCTAATGTGGGTTCGCGACTATGGCGTGGACGGGCTGAGGTGGGACGCGACGGCATACATTCGCAACGCACAGGGACACGACAATGACCCGGAAAGCGACCTCCCCGACGGCTGGTCGCTAATGCAATGGATCAATGCAGAGATGCGCAAGGCCAGCACGACGGCTTGCAGCATTGCGGAGGACTTGCTCAGCAACCCGTTCCTTACCAAGGCTGTGAAAGAGGGCGGCGCAGGCTTCAACGCCCAATGGGACAGCCAATTCGTCCATCCGCTGCGTGCCGCGCTCTGCGCGCCTGAGGACGCCTCCCGGAATATCGATGCCGTGCGCGACGCCATTCTGCATCGCTACTATCTCAATGCCTTTGAACGGGTCATCTACACAGAATCCCACGACGAAGTCGCCAACGGAAAGGCGCGCGTTCCGGAGGAGGTCGATCCTGGCCATGCGTCTTCGTGGGCCGCCAAGAAGAAGTCGGCCTTGGGGGCCGCCATTGTGCTCACGGCACCTGGTATACCGATGATCTTCCAAGGTCAGGAATTCCTGGAGGACGACTGGTTCCATGACCAGGACCCATTGGATTGGTCCAAGAAGAAGCGATTCTCCGGCATGTTTCGGCTCTATCAGGACTTGATCGCGCTCCGGCTGAACCAGCGCGGTAACACTGCGGGTCTCTGCGCGCAGGAGGTCGCGGTCTACCATGTGAACAATGAGCACAAAGTGCTCGCCTATCACCGCTGGGGTAGGGGTGGTCGTGGGGATAGTGTGGTCGTGGTCGCCAATTTTTCCGCCGACCCGCAGCAGGCCTACCGCCTCGGATTCCCCTCGGATGGCAGATGGCTCGTGAGGTTCAACAGCGATAGCAAATTCTACGACAAAGACTTCGGCGATGTTGGGCCCGCCGAGGTCATCGCCTCTGCTCCATTCCAAGACGGACTGCCGAGCAGTGGAACGCTGACGGTTGCCCCGTACAGCGTGCTTATTCTCTCACAAGCGAAGGAGTGAGCCAGCGCGGAAGCGGCACTCGACTTCCCTTACTTAGGTGGTACGATTTCTGCGGACCTTGGCGGGACAGGGCCAAAGCCATCTGAGGCGACAGGGGCGTGAACGTGAGAGCCATATGAGTGAGATAAGACGGCGGGTGGATGTGGTGCTACTGGTGCGCGGAGTGTTTATCGGGGACTGCTTCGCTGTAAGCCGAACCACAAGGTCGCCCCGATTGAGAAGCACGGGAGCCGGATATGGCTGGCGGGCGCTGGGGACCTATGGGAAGACCATCAGGATATAGACGAGCTGCTGGATGGTGTGCCGGAATCCGACTGCCGGATCGTGCTGGCGCACAACCCGGACACGGCGGATACGAGCTTCTCGTCGCGGGTCGATCTGATGCTCTCGGGGCATACGCACGGCGGTCAGGTCCGTATCCCGTTTATCGGTCCGCCCGTGCTGCCGGTCCGCAACAAGAATTACTCAAGCGGACTGAAGTCCTCACTTCGGGGGGCGACTGTCTTTATATCGCGGGGTATCGGGTGGGCCATACTCCCGGTTCGGTTTAATTGCTTTCCGGAGATTGCCGTTTTGGAGCTGATCCCTTGCCCCTGACTTGAGCGTGTGTCTCAGGATCTTCTTGGCAAAGGGCATCAGGCCCGCCTGGACAATCAGATTCCACACAGAGTTATGTTGAACTGTGGTGGCCATGAGCGAGAACCGTGTTGTGAATACAGGATTGGCGTAGTAATGCTGTGAGACGAAGCGGCTCTATGAAGAAGATTAAGAAACGACTGGTGGTGGGCCTCTTGGCCTGTGGGGTGATCGGGTTCGTGGGCCTCAATGTGCTGGCGTCCAAGCACGCGTATGCCATGATGAACTACGGGTCGGCCGAAGGCCGCACGCGCAGCCCGGAATCTCTCTCTTTCAGTGAGAAGGCCCGGGCGCTATTTTGTGGTGTATCGATTCCGCGTCCCGTCAGCGACCGTCGCCCGGATGAGCTGGCAGCGAGGTGTGTGGAGTTGTCGATCGAGAGCACGGATGGTGCCACGCTGGCGGCCTGGTATGTCAGCCAGGGGGAGACCCGCCCTCTGGTCATACTCTTCCACGGCTACAAGGCGGAGAAGACGGCTCTCTTGTCTGAGGCTCGCGCCTTTCTCGAGCTTGGTGCCTCCGTGCTGCTGGTCGATTTTCGGGGCTCCGGCGGCTCATCTGAATCGTACACGACCGTGGGCGTTGACGAGGCCGATGACGTGGTGGCCAGCCTACGCCTGGCGCAGGAGCAGCTGGGACAGTCGCGGATCATCCTCTTTGGCCAGAGTATGGGTGCAGCCGCTATTCTGCGTGCGGTACACACCCAGGGCATCAGACCGGATGCGGTGATTGTGGAGGCGGTTTTTGACTCCTTGTTCAACACGGTCTGTAACCGATTCGAGCTGATGCACGCCCCCTCATTCCCTGGCGCCCAACTCCTCATGTTGTGGGCCGGCCGCCAACAGCACGTCAACAGTTTTGCCCACAAGCCGGTCGACTATGCGGCATCGCTCACCTGTCCCTCGCTCTTCATGCACGGCAGTGCCGACCCCCGCGCCAAATTGGAGGAGGGCCGACGCGTCTTTGACGCCGCCCCCGAGCCGAAGACCTTTCTCATCTTCGAGGCCGTCGGCCATGAGTCCTATCTCTCCACGTACCCGGACGAGTGGAAGGCGGCCGTCAGTGCTCTCATCGCGAAAACGGATCGCACCAGGTGACAATGTAGGCGGTGGGGGATGCAGTATGGAGAGAGCCAAAGAGGGGGCGAAGTGTGATGTCGCTATCGGCTGAATATACGGCGTATGTGTTGGACCAGCTATCGGGGTGGGGGGATGTGACGGCGCGCCGCATGTTTGGCGGGGCGGGGCTATACCGCGATGGCAAGATGTTTGGTCTGATTGCTGACGATGTGGTCTACCTGAAGGTGGATGACTCAAACCGGGAGTCGTTTGTGGCGGCTGGCTCGGGGCCTTTCAAGCCCTTCCCGGACAAAGAGACTGTGATGTCTTACTACGATGTGCCGCCCGACGTACTGGAGTGTCCGGACGACTTCGTGGAATGGTCCCGGCGCTCCCTGGCGATTCAGCAGCGCAAAAAGAAGTAGACCTCTCGATGCGCTGGCAGAATGAGACCATGAGCTTTCTTGTGCTGCGAAACGCTTGAACCGCGAGGCGTTCACGCATACCTTGCTGTGTGAGCGCACATGACACACAGGCGAGGACGTGGGGGCTGAAGGGCTGGATCGCCCTCGTCCTTGGCGCGGGCATCCTCGCCCACATCAACGGCCTGCGTGGTGTCATGCTCTTCGATGACACCTCGGGTATTGTGGCCAACACAGCCCTTCGGCACCTGCCCGATGCCGTGCTGGGGTCGTCGCGTCCCCTGACCCAGCTTACCTTCCATTTGAATATTCTGTTGGGCGGGCTCAACCCACTCGGTTTTCATCTGGTCAATCTGGCCCTGCACCTGGCCAACGGGGTGCTACTGGTACTGGTCCTGGATGCGCTCCTCAGTGCCCTGGGGTCGATGGTTGTTGCCACGCGCCAACGTGTGGCAGGCCTCACGGCCCTGCTGTGGACGGTGCATCCGCTAACGACTGAGAGCGTGACCTACATCGTCCAGCGCGCCGAGTCGCTGGCGGCGTTCTGCCTGCTGCTGACGTTGTTCCTCTTCTTGCGCCTGCGTGACGGAGCGCCGACCTCAAGACGGTCCGTCATGCTCGTGGCCTGTGCGGCGGGAATGCTGGCCAAGCCGGTGATGGTCGTGGCGCCCCTGCTGGTGCTCTGCATCGATCGCATCCTGACCGGTACATCGCTCCGGGATGTCTTGAAACAACGCAGCCATCTGCACGGTCTGCTCCTGGCTACAATGCTAATTGTTGTCACGTTGGCCCTCGTGCCGAACGAGTCGAGCTCGAGCGTAGGGCTGGGTGGCGATCTCCTTGCGCCGTGGCAGTATGCGCTGACGCAGACCCGTGTCTTTGTTCACTACATCCGTCTGGCCGTGGTGCCCTGGCCGCTCTGCCTCGACTATATGTGGCCAGCGTCGAGCGTCGTTGCCGCCATTCCCAGCATGGCCGTCGTGTTGCTGTTGTTGGCGGGGTGGGTGATCCTGTGGTGGAAGCATCACCCCTTGGCCCTGGTCGGTTGCTGGGTCGGTCTTCTGCTGGCTCCGACGTCGAGTGTGCTACCGCTGGCCGATGCTGCGGCTGAGCACCGCATGTACCTTCCGCTCGTGGGACTGCTCGTGTTGCCTCTGCTTGCGGGAGAGCAGGGCGTGGCGGCTCTGCTTCGCCGGGGCACATCCGCGCGGCGCGTGGCCATTGTGCGTGTGGCGTTGCGATGGATGGCCATCGTGACGGTGGCCGCGCTCATGGCCCTGACGATCCATCGCAATCGCGACTACGCTTCAACCGAACGGATGTGGGAACGGGTCGCGACCGTGGCGCCATGGAATCTGCGCGCGCGTGTGGGACTGGGTTGCGCCCTGTACGAGCGTGGGAAGCTGGATCAAGCCGAAGCCCTCTTCACCGATGTGGCCGAAACCCTTGAGCGTCAACCGCTGGCTCGAGGCACGATGGCCGCTACGCTCGCCTCGCTGGCGCGCATGCATCTGGGGACCCTCTATCTGTGGCGCGGCGATCCCACGCGCGCGGCCGCTGAGTTCCGCCTGGCCGTGCAGCATGCGCCAGCCAACGGGGGTGGCCAGAAGGGGCTTCGTGAGGCCCAACGACGGCTTGGAGAATAGAAAGCGGGGTCGTGGCGGCTCGCGGCCACGCGTAACGGGGCAGCCGTTCCAGCCGACGCAGCGTCGTGCTACTCGAATACCACCATCGCTTTCAGCACACCTTCCCGGTAGTTGGCCACGAGGTCGAAGGCGGCTTGGGTCTCGCTGAATGGGAAGCGGTGGGTCACCATCTGGCCGACCTTGGCGTCGGGCTGGCCGATCAGATCGAGTGCGGCCTGCACGCAGTCGTGCTGGCGGCGGACGTTCTGAACGGTGAGCTCCTTGCGGCGCATGGTATCGATCGGGAAGGTGACTCGCTCAGCTGTGGGCGGTATGCCGATCAGCATGAGCTTGCCGCCGGGTTTGAGCAGTGCGACGGCCTGGTCGAGGGCCTCCTGTTCGCCGCAGCATTCAAAAACGACATCCAACTGAGCGGGTTCGCGCTCTGTGATCGCCGCCACGACATCCTCTCGATCCGGGTTGCCGGCCCAGTCCGCTCCGGCTGCCGTGGCCAGCGCCACGCGCTCGTCAATCTTGTCTGTCACGTAGATATGCCCGGCACCCTGCGCGCGGGCTGGTAGGAAGACGCTCATGCCGATGGGACCAGCGCCCAGAATGCCGATGTTGGCCCCGGCCATGGGAACCGACTGTTGCACGGCATAGACGCCGATCGCAAGGGGCTCTGAGAGGGCACCCTCTTCGAGTGTGGTGTGATCGGCCAACAGGAAGCAGCACGCTTGTGGCATGACGATGTAGTCAGAGAGACAGCCTTCGATCTGTCCGGGACAGCCCAGGAAGACCAGAGTGCGGCAGGTGTGCGGTCGGCCGACGCGACACTGATCGCATTGTCCGCAGGAGATTGCTGGTTCGATCGCGATGCGGTCGCCCACTTTCACGCGCGTGACGGCGGTCCCGACTGCTTCGACCACGCCGGCACCTTCGTGGCCGACGGCGAAGGGGTATTGGACAACCTGACTGCCTATCTGGCCGCTCTCGTAGTAGTGAACATCAGAGCCGCACACTCCCACGGTCTTCATCTTGATGAGGACGTCATCGTCACGGGTTAGGCTCGGCGTCGGGACCTCCATCATTTCCATCCGGCGAATACCGGTAAGTTTGATCGCTTGCATAGGGCTCCTTCGGTCGTGAGAAGGGAGGATAACATGAGGGGCGAAGGGGCGTGGAGCAAAAAGGGGGGAGCTTCTGCGTTTCCCCATGTCCCGTTGTGGCGTTGGCCGTCCTCGGCCA
>JABMPJ010000107.1 GCA_013203785.1 Lentisphaerota bacterium
CCGTCAGAGTCCATCATGGAGGGACGCGCTCTGTCGCGTCCTACCCATTGGAGGCCATAATGAGAATTGCTGTCGATATCGTTGACATCCGGCCCAGACTTACGGGAGGGGACCGTCCTTCTCATCAAGGCCCGGCCGCACAAAGCTCTTGGCACCTGGAATGGCCTCGAGGATCCCACGTTGGAGTCTGCTCAGGATGGCCAGCATCTCGATGATTTCGTCTTCCCGATGCGGCAGATGCTTACGCATTTCCACCCAGGCCGCGGCGGAACGTTGAATACTGACCAGGGCCAGCTTCCCGGATCCATTTGCATCATACTGATGTGACTCGGCCAGGATCTTCGCCAGTTCGGGATCTTCGTGTTCATCGCGCTCCAGCATACTGCTGACAGCCCTGCCAATTTTGGGGGGCAATAGCGTGTGGTGCCACGCGATCACTTCGATCATTTCGCCGATGCGTCGCGCTTCCTCCTCGTAGTCTGTCTCATCAAACGGCCGACCGGCCGCATCGAGCAACTCCTTCGCAACCGCCTTCAGATCGACATCCGAAGACTCCAGCCACTTGTGCGCCTTCTTCATGTAGGTATGGGCAAGCGTGGTCAGGGGGTGGTCCTTGACGGCCCGCCTGTGTTCCCGCTCGCGCACTTCAAGTTCCGGGTCCGGCTCATAGTCGTAATCATCGCCAGCACCATCATCCACCCAGTTGCCGGCACGGCCGAACACCGTCGTCTCACGGAGTTGATCAGCCAACTGGTCCCAGAAGCTCGCCCGGGTCGCATCATCAACAGGGTCCTTGCCACGTGCCTCCCGCTCCAGCTCACGCCCCATGACGTAATTCCGGCAACGCTGCGTAAACGCACACCTCTCACACCAATAATCGCAGTAGTTGAAGATCCCGGAAACAAAGCGTTCATCATTCATAACGCCTGCGATCATTGCAGCAACAGCACGCCCCCGCAAGTCACAACCACGCCATTTGCGCGACAGAAAGAAGATGCAACCGTCGGGATGCATCGGCGGCCCGGGTTTGTCTCAACTACCCACGACAGACATCGGTCTAATCGGTGCCTCTCCAGCGACGAGCAAAAAACCGGCTCGTTCGGTCGGTCTCATACGTTTTGTCATTCACACTGCCCTCAAAACTGACGGGGAATGAGCCCGTACGGCCATGCCCTGGCCGTGGCGTCGCTTAACGCTCCGGAAATCCGCTGTTCCAGGTAACTGGCAAGAATCCGGCTCTTGTCGCTATCCGGTAACGCTCTTACGCCCTTCTTCCGGACCTCCGCCCGAAGTTCCTTCGCAGGGATCTCGGCCACAATGTATGGATCGAACGAAGCGCCCCACAGCATAGTGCGTTTGGGGCCCGGTCTTTGTCTTGAGTGCCAGAACCGCCATCAGGTCTACTGCCGAGAGAGGGGCACACCAGTCAAAGCGGCCAGGACAACGAGTGACTGGGCCCCTGACTGTGGGGGTGGTGTGCCCTCCCCCACGGTTGGCTCCGTCAGTCCCTCCGGTATAGTCGCCTGCGGATGAACCGGCAGGCGACACATGAAGATGGTCGATAGCGCGGGATGATGTTGCCGACGACCGCACCCAGCGCACTTACTCAAGCCCGATGTTACTTGTTAAAACGTGATGACCATGGCTTCTGTTGCGGCTTGCGGCATACGGGAGACTTTTTGCCATCTTGCTTCAAGCGTGTCTGCTGAAAGATCAGCCCCGCACTGCCATTCGATGAAATAGCCCCCATTGGTAATCTTGGCGAATTCATCGATGTTTTGCAAGGGCTCGAACGCTTCGTCTTTCAGATAGGGTGTGACGTCGAAGTTTCCTGCACGACCGTCATCGGAAACGACGGAGAGCACCCAATTCTCTTCTGGAACAACTTCTGCAATGATCATTGGTCTAGGCCCTTTATCTTGAAGGGGTTCTTGCCGTTTACCGCCAGTTCCCAGTCTGCCAGCAAGTCCTCGCGATGAATTTCAATCTACGCGACGACAAGCTTGTGCTTGTTTGAGGGGAGTTTTCCCGCCAGCACGGAGCCATCAGGCACTGAGTAGACTGCAACTGTGCCTTGGTAATCGGCATGAATGTGTGGAGAGTGATGCTTCTCGGTATCACGAAAAAACATCCGCACCAGTATCCCATAAAACATAGAGATTGTTGGCATGCTCAAGCCCCTTCGTTGCTTACCTGCCAGTATAGTGCATCGTTCTCGCGTTAAGATCAAGACCTGCCATCGGAGTTTCAGCATTGCCATTCAATGGTGGTCTTGAGACGCAAGGCGGCAAGCAACAGTGACGTCGGCGAGTCAATAGGGTCAACGCAAACCTCTTTCACTTCTTCTAGCCGCTCTGATTATGCAGGCGCGTCAGCCCGGTCAGACCTCTCGCCTGTGGCCGGATGGTGCCAACGGCCCGTTCCCAGGTCGTGACGGTGGTGGCTGACACGCCAACTACGCGGCCGAATGCAGCCTTGCTCAGTCCAAGCCGTCGCCGCAAGGCGGCGATGGAGCGAGCGGTGGGCTTGAATGGTGCCTTCTTCTTCACGCGCGGCTTTGGCGCCTTCATGGTAGCCTTCGCTGGTTTGGCTGCACGCTTCTTGGTCTGCCGCTTGGGGGCCGCGATTGGGGCTGCCTCGACTGTATCATCCAGCTCCACGCCAAATACGCTCTCAAGACTCTTCCCGGAGAGCGTCCGACGGCCCCTGCGGCTAGAGCGACTGCCCGTTATAGCCTCGGTGGCGGCGGCAGTCGAAATCAGCTCCTCGTGATCAACACCGCGAAGCAGAAACAGGAGTTCCGGTTGCTGATCCAGACGGGCACCAATGCCGTACATGACGGCCGCGATGTGCTTGCACATGTCGGCCCAATCAGGGCAATTGCACCTGTACGTGATCTCGCCGGGTAGAGGAAACAGCCCGTCGACCCGATCAGTGACCGTCCCCATGATCTCCTCAGACAACTTGCCCTGGAGAAGCTCGATCAGGGAGCCGATCTTGCCGGTACAGCGCTGTTTCAGCGTCGCCCACTTGGCCTTCTTCAGCGGCGTGATCTCGACGGCAACACGATACAGCTTCGATCCAGAAACAACCGCTTCAGCTTTTCCTTTCGCAATACCGAGATGACAGACAGAGCCGTTGCGCACGTAGGTGCGACCGCGCGGCAGGCGGTTGCTGTAGTCGCCGAACGATTCCAGATGCGTGCACCAGCCCTTGCCCCAAAAACTGCGCGCAATGGTGCGCCCCTCGATCTCGACAGGCCGGATCTCCTCACCCTTCTTGCGCAATTTGTCGACCTCTCGCTTTGCGTTTGCCCGTCGCTGCGCCACGGGCACGTACGCGGGCCACCCACCATAGTCATTGTATCGGCTTCGTCTACTCATCAGAATCATACTCCTGCGCGTTCAATATCCAGCGAGACCATCCTCAGTATTTCCTCATCACTCATCTCTGTCAAAGCCTTCTCAGCACCCCCTTCGAGCAGGGAATCGGCCATATCCTGCTTGGCGCGGATCAAGGCGTCAATCTTCTCTTCAATCGTTCCGCGTGTGACAAATTTGTGGACCAGTACGTTGCATTGCTGCCCGATACGAAAGGCGCGGTCAGTGGCCTGGTTCTCGACCGCGGGATTCCACCAGCGGTCAAAGTGGATCACGTGTGAGGCCGCCGTCAGGTTCAGTCCCGTGCCGCCGGCCTTAATCGACAATACAAAGAAGGGCGGCCCATCCTCATGCTGAAAGTCCGCCACAAGCTGCTTGCGCTTCTTGACGGCGGTCCCCCCGTGCAAGACCAGCCCCTCACGCCCAAAGACCGTGGTCAGAAACTCGGCTAGGGGGTCGGTTATCTCGCGGAACTGCGTAAAGATCAATGCCTTCTCGCCACGCGAGGCGATCTCGCTGCACAACGTGCCCAGCCTCTCGAACTTCGCGCTAGCGGCGGGATCATAAACACCATCCCCCGTCAACTGACTGGGGTGATTACAGATCTGCTTGAAACGCATCAGGTAACTCAGAACCAAACCGCGACGCTGGATGCCATCGCTTGCTGTCTCCTCGAAGGCCTTGATCAGCGCGGTGACGCACTGTTTGTAGAGGACCGCCTGTGGCTTTGCCAGTCCGCAAAAGACCTGCATTTCCGTCTTGTTCGGCAAGTCGGGCACAATCTCGGGATCGGTCTTCATACGCCGCAAGATGTAGGGCGCAATAAGATTGCGTAGCGGCGCATAGCGCGCATGCTCCCTCTTCTCCAGCCTTTTGGCAAATGACTTGAATCGCGTGGCACTACCCAACAGACCGGGGTTCAGGAAATCAAAGATGGACCATAGGTCCCCCAGTCGGTTTTCTACCGGCGTACCCGTCAAAGCCACGCGTGCGTTACCTCCGAGCGTCTTGACGGCCCGCGTCTGCCGGGTTGATGGGTTCTTGATCGCCTGGGCTTCGTCGAGGATCACCCACGCCCACCTCCGTGAGGTGAGCCACTCAAGGCGTGAGACCATGCTGTATGTTGTGATGACCAAATCGACGCCCTGCAACTGCTCCGCTGGCGCAGTTGCAAGGCCGGTGAGCGCCTGCTTTGACGTCTCCGAGGAATGAGCTACCACGAGCGCCAAGTCAGGAGCAAAGCGGGCCGCCTCCGCCTTCCAATTGCCGATCAATGATGCCGGGACCACCAACAAGGATGGTCCTGACAACTTGGCGGACCCCTGCTGCTTGTGCCGCAGCAGTGCCGCCAGAACCTGAATCGTCTTCCCCAGCCCCATGTCATCAGCCAGACAGGAGCCGACCCCGAGCTGCGCGCAAAGCCAGAGCCAATTCAATCCCGCGAGCTGGTAGTCGCGTAGCTCGCCACGAAATGCCAATGGCACAGGCCCGCCCAGTCCGGTCGGCGTCCGCAGGCCAGCCAAGGCGTCACGCAGTGTGTCGCCAGCTTCAACATGTGACCAGGACACATGCTCATCCAAAGCCGCGTCGGCCTTCAAATCCGTCGACGCACCGGCAAGGAGTCGCATGCCTTCGATGAAGGATATTCCGTCGTTCCCGACCTGCTGCTCGATGTGCTGCCAATGTGCCAACGCCTCGTTCAGCTTCTCGCTATCCACCTCTACCCACTCGCCACGTAACAAGACCAGTCCCTGCGTCCCACTCAGCAGCGCCTCTGTCTCCGCAGCCGATAGCTCCTCTCCCCCAAGCGCAAGGGATAATCGGAAATCGAGCAAGGCATCCTTGCCTAAAACACCGCCCTTCTTGCTGTCTAGTGTGACGCTCACACTCGGCCGCGCCCGTTTGCGCCACCAATTGGGAAGCTGGGCGAGCAGCCCACACTCCTCATAGAGCGGAATTTCCTTCAAGAACGCATGGGCCTCAGCGGGCGTCCAAGCCAAAGGATGAAAGACATCGCCTGTGTCGAGAAGATCCGCGACCAACTCGCTGCGCTTGGCCGCCGCATGTAACGGCGAAAGCAATCGCAACAACTCCGCCTTCTTGCCCGCCCCGGCATAGTCCCGCAACGCGCGTCCCAAAGGTAATCGACTCACCTTCCCGCTGCGTGTCAGACCAGCCGCAAAGGTGGCCATAAAGGCAAAGGGGTACTCGGCGTCGCCCCTGTTCTCCGCCAGATGCAGCGTCACCCGCCCAACGCGAGACCACTGCGGGGCATACGCACCCAGAAAGGCCGTCAAGCCCCCGCAGTCGTCGGCCTGATCAACAGACCAATCCACCAGCCGTTGCCATACCTTGCTGAGCACGTCCGGCGATATATATTCCGCCCCCTGCATCGGAGGCGCATTCAGAACCCACTCCGCCAACACTCCGACCGACGGCGGTTCAATGGAGGACTGCGTGAATGGCTCCGCCTCAGGGACATGGCAAAGCGAGCGCACAAACGCTGCCGCAATATCGCACCAATACAGCACCGACGCGTCCACATGATGCGGCACATTCGCCGCCGCCAGGGCCACCAACCCCGCCGCCTCATGCTCCGCGAAGCGGGCCGCAATACCAGAGGCCCACCGCTGCGCCGCATGATAAGGCCGCGCAGCCACGATGCCATGCGGCGTCAGCCAGAGTTCAAATATTTCGGTTTCACCATTCATCATCGAGCCGGTCGTCCGCGACCCGGTATCTTTCAAAACAGACGTCGCTACATCCATACTGAAACGCTAGCAACCAGACCGGCACATGCACAGACCGAACTGCTTGGAAAATGGTCATCCTGAGCCTGCACGCAGAAACAGGCGCACAGAAACGGTGTCACGTCGTGCACGACCCTTCCTAGTGCTTGCAAATGGAGCGCCTATCACCCATGGTATGACCATGGCAACGGAACGTGATATTCTGCGTGAGATACGACAGCGGCTTGCTCTAATGCGAGACGAGCTGGATGGCTATACTGTGTATCTCTTCGGCTCCCGTGCTATGGGCACCGCCAACAAGCGTTCAGACTTTGATATCGGGATCGATGGCGACAGGCCCCTATCGGCGAGAGTGTTCTATAGGATCTCGGATATGTTTGACGAGATACGGACCTTGCACCGTATCGATTGGGTTGATTTGCATGAGACCTCGGCAGCGTTCCGCAGCGAGGCTCTTAAGAACGCACTGGTGCTTTATGGATAGCAGCACTCTTCTCAAAGATTTAGGCAAGGCTGTCGATCAGTTTGAGGCCGCGCTGGCTCTGGACGCCAATAATGATGTCCTTAAGGCGGGGTGTATACAGTATTTCGAATTCTGTTTCGAGCTCGCATGGAAGACGATCAAGAGCTGCGCCCAAGACGAGGGGCTCATGGAATGCAACTCCCCGAAGTCAGCCTTGAGACAGGCTTTCGCCAGCGGCTGGATCGACGACGAAGAGGCCTGGCTCAATATACTTTCCGTCCGTAACCAAATGTCGCATACCTATAGCGCAAACGAAGCGCTGAAAGTCTTCGACGCTCTGCCCGGTCACCTCAAGGCATTCAAGGCTCTTGTGGTCACACTGCAAGCCCTGCGAGCCTAAAACAGCCTCAATCAGCCCACCACTGCTGCCCTGTCCCTACGCGTTGTCCCTACGCGTTCTCGAAAAGCGATCCCGATTTCGAGGCCGATTCCGAACCCAATAGAACGACAGCCGGAGCGAAGCGGAGACAGGCTTCACACACGACGGATCGCCAGACCCCCTTGCTTGTTTGGGAAATCGTCTTTGAGCAGCAGACGCTTGATCGCAGATGGTTTGGATTCCTGCCGCTTTTGATCGGTGTAGGTGACGAATACGTACAGCGGGAATTCCGGCCGCAACCCACGCACGAGTAGGGCTGGCTCTGCGCCTTTGGCCATGGACATCGCACCGGCGCCATCCTCATAGGCTGACACGTAGACGTTGTACTGCTGCGCAGCGTCCACCGGTTTCATTTCGACCATGATCTGAGTGCCGTCGTACCAGGCCTCCGGCTTGGCAAACCCAAGGATCTCTGGCGCGGGCAGCTCATCGGCGGCGTTTAGATCGATGTATGGGTTGGCGGCTTTTGTGGTGTCGGGCTCGGGCGGCTCATACGGAGCGATCCGATGCGCGGCGATCGCCTCCGCATCCATATCGGAGGTGTTGGCGTACACGGCCACAAGACCGCCGAGATCCACACGGCGCTCAGGAATGGGGATCAAGTCGTTGACGTAGACGTGGTGCGTGCGGTGCGTCACAACGATCTTGGTTAGCTTCAACGGAAGATCGACCACACCGTCCTGGTCGTACCCCCACCACACGGAGTTGAAACCGCGATAGTGGTCATACGGCTCACTGGATGGCAGCGGAAACTCGACATAGCGCCAGCCATCGAAATTGAAGTAGCTATCCTGGCGACTGTCATCGCCGTTCCACGATCCTTTATCGCCGGTACTCAGGAAACGTTCACCTGTGGCGTCCTCAAGTTCGTAGATCACGCGCCCCCAAGAGGTGCGCCCGTTGACCCACAAACCCAGAGCCTTGGGACTGCCGGGAATCATGACGGGCGAGGCAGGCTCGAGCACGCCATACCAGTCCACCGTGGGCCGTTCCTCGGGCGTGGCCTGTAGTGCGATCCGTAGCGCAGACTCCGGCCCGCGGCCGGGGACCTTTTCGACGGTCATGGGACCTGCCACGAAGGGTGCCAGAACGGGACTGTTGGTTTCCAGCCTCTCGTAGAGGTCTCCTGTGTAGCTCCAGCCAGCGGCCAGCGTTCCGAGATCCTGCGTTGGCCCACTGGGTTCAGAGTCATAGATGGGGTCACCCACTGACGTGACTTCGAGCGCCTTTACGTCGCTGGTCAGCCAGACTGGCGTGGCATTCAACGGAATCGTGACGGCGTGGTCTATCAGCTTAAGTGCGCGTTCATTGCCCTGTGCGTCGACCAACGACACGGCGGCGTCCTGCCCGAAGGTTACCTGGACGGGGCGTGAGCCGCGCAGCGTCCACAACGCATATACGAACTTGTGAGACAAGTGGGTATTGAGGTTGCGGAACGCCACGGCGTAGAGGCTGAGCGAGTCGGTGGGGACAAACCCATCGGTCTGGATCATGTCGAGCAACCTCGTCATGGCGGCATAGGCGGGCATCGCCGCTTTTGGACGGTATGTCGGGCTCTTGCCGATC
Organism: Lentisphaerota bacterium; assembly: GCA_013203785.1. Lineage (GTDB taxonomy): Bacteria > Verrucomicrobiota > Kiritimatiellia > UBA8416 > JABMPJ01 > JABMPJ01. Next base: position 8,599 of record JABMPJ010000107.1, read on the forward strand.
AGGCCGCTGGCGCCGTAGTGCTGGCTACCCCAATAATCGGAGCAGTCGTGCAGGCTGAAGCAATGCAGCAACCGTGAGGAGCCCAGCGCGAGCGACAGTGCGCCGAAACGCACCGTATAGTCGGACCCTGTCTGTTCGCCCAGGGCCTCCGGGTGGCTTGAAGGAAAATAGGTCTCATGGTGCACGATGGGCTTATTGCCGTATCCAAGCCGATCCATCTCGGTCTTCAGAATCCACAGACGGTTGGGTGAGATGTCGCGGATCGGCATCTCGGGCATGCGCATGAACGTCGGGAAGTCCATGCCGACCACGTCGAACAGCTCGGCAGGGAATCCCATGCGCATAAGTGGAATCTGAAACTGGGGGTGGGTCCATCCCAGGCTGAGCTGTGCGTTGGGGTAGGCCTCGCGTACCGCCTCGAAAGCGATCTTGGCAGCGAGGAAACGCCCCTGGTACTGCTGGGTCTGCTCCTCGGTCCAGTTGGTTCCTTCGCTACCGAGATACTTGGGGTATTCTCCGAACATGAGATCGACCGATGGTACGTCTTCAAGAAAATAGCAGAGGTAGCCGCCGTCCGGGTTCGTCTCCGCATGTTTCTGTGCGACCTCCACCATTTCACGGGCATGTTCGGCGCGCGACCGGGTCATCGGGAGTGTCGAAGACCCAGCCTGGGGAGCGTGTGCTGAGACGAGCCGGGCGAGGGGTGAGGCCCCAACGGGCGCGGTCCGTATGCTCCGGCTGACTGCCGGTAGAAGCGCACGGTGATGAGCGGCACACTGTCGGGTCCATCGTCCGAAGCGGCTAGTAACCACAGGCGGCGGTAGGGGTGATTGGGCACGCTGAGCAGGATGCGATTGGCATCCAGTGTGGTAGGCGGCAACCACAAATCCCGCATGTCGATGCGCTGCGTATCATTGCGGTAGTGGAAGAGGCTGTTGCCCACATCGATATGGTCGCCCTGGTCTCGATGGGGCAGCAGGAAGGGCACGCCCTCCACATCGATGGCGCTGCCACCCGGGGGCAACGCATCGGCGGCGAGAGGCACGCCCGCCTGTGTTCCGAGCGCGACCCCATTCAGCCGACTGTCGAGCATCACGGGTTGATACTGTGTGGAGGCAAAGACCGGACGGGTCACCTTGCACTCGGCCACCAGCATGTGCGGGTCACGGGCTTCCACGATGACATGTCCCGTGACGTCTTCGGGATGACGGTACTCGCCAATGCAAAGGCCGTCCTTAGAAGAACTGTACGGAGTCGATGCCCACGGGCGATGCGGATCCGCACCCAGCTAACGTCGGGGGCATCGATGGGTGCCATGGCCGCTGCGATCTCGTTGCGGAAGGCGGGATCCCACACAGGCGAAAGCGTCTCGAAGCGGCGCCTGAAGATTGCGCGACGGGCATCGAAACCGCGCGGGCGTTGGTCCACGAGGGTGTTGACGATGGTGGTGCCGCGCGACGCCGTGACGCTCATCCGGTGTGCCGATCCGCGGGAGCTGGGTGCCAGCGTGACTTATCCATACGTGCCCCACCCTCCCAATCCCCTACAGGCGCTGGTCCGTCAGGTCGCGCCTCGCCGGAGTGAGGCAGGCGGACCCAACAGCCATTTTGGCGGCTCCGAGCAGACTGTCGCCTGTCCCGGCGCTTACAGGGGCATTGAATGTATCGGCAATGATCTGGAGCCAAACGTTGCTCTGACTTCCGCCACCAATCACCCGTAGGGCGCTGCCCGATGGGCAGTTCAACTCTTGGCAGACCAACCGCTTCAGGTCGTTGGTGATTCCTTTGAGCACGGCGTATGCCTTTTCACTATCATCGGCGAAGGAGCCTTGCCATGCATTGGGCGTGCGGATCAAGGCAGGCGAAAAGGTTCCGGTCGTCTCGCTGATCGACGGAAGGGCGGTTTCCACGGCGGCGTCGAAGTGGGCGAGATCTTGGCCCGGCATCAATTGCTCGCGAGCCCAGTCGAGCGCTTGGCACCCCTTGTCACTCGTAGCCAGCGCGTAGTAGCCGCCATCGGGATAGGGTCCCCAGCAGACGTCGTCACTGTACGGGCCCGGCGCGGTGCCAGCGAATCGATAGGCCACCAGTGCGGTGCCGAGTGTAACGAGGACGTCTCCCTCACCACAGTCGTTCCCGAATGCACCGGCCGTCTGGTCGTTCCCGGCGGAGACGAGCTGTAACGAATCTGCCAGATCAAGCTGCGCGCAGTGGGTCGCCGCCCTGACCGAATGGCCTACCGGCACCAGCCGCGGCATGTGCGCGGGCGTGACGCCGCAGTCGGCCAGCACATCCGCGCGCCACTCCCGATCCCGCAGGGAGTAGGCACCGCCCATGGCGGCTAAGTTGTCATCCGTCAGATTGATGCCGGCCAATACATGAAAAACGAGCCCGGGCAGGCTTACCATCTGGAAGCCGCCGCTGAAGGCATCGGGATATCGGGTGCGCGCCCGTAGCAGATGCGCCAGCTGCATCTGCCCGGTCAGCGTTCCGAAACTGCAATGCTGATGCCAATCCGTATGCCGCGTTTTCCACAGCGCCGCCGCTTCCGCTTCAGCACCATGGTCAAGCCAACTGGTCACGGGGAAGCATGCCCTACCCGCTCCGTCCAGGAACGTAAAGTTCTGCGCCTGACTGGTCACCGTCACCGTTGTCACGTCGCGCGTGCGAATCCCCGCAGTTTGACAGGTCTCTTTGAAAAGGAGGACCACGGCCTGACGGATGTCATTTGCATCCATCTCGACATGATCGCCGTCATTGTGAAGATAGGGGGCGGGTACCGACGAAGCACCGACTCGATCGAGGGCCTCACTAAATAGCGCGGCCTTGAAATTCGTCGATCCCAGATCGATCGCCAGAATCATCAATAACCTTTATCCCAGTCCACGACGATCTTCGCCGCGATCGCCTCCGAAACCAGGCAATCGGTCGGGGCGAGCTGGACGATCGAGTCGGGCACCTGGGGTGTGACCGGGCCGAAGAGACTGAGGCGCGCAATGAGCTTCTGCCAGGAGGTCGTCGTGCCATGCACGCCGATGCTGTAGGTGCTCAGACGATGCTTGGCCTCCAGGACTTGGGCCGGGCCAATGGTCGCGGCTTTCGGAGGGACCGCCGCGATGTCTCCTGCCGCTCCAAAGGAACCGTGCAGCGAATTCTGAGCCAGGGTAAATGGACTCAGCGTCACAATCCCGGGCCCCCACTGTTTAAAGGCTTCAAGGTCGTCCGGCACTTCCGGTGCATCGGGTTCCGTAAAGGCGACATGACCGGTCCAACCGGGCCCCATATAGCAGATGTCGGCGCCGCCCAGATCGGTCAGCATGCGACCGTAGTCCTTGATGTTCTCATTCGTCAGTCCGATCATCTGGTCTTCGGGCGGACGCAGATCCGAATCGATGTTGTTGTAGAAATACTTCTTGAGCGCATGTGTGAAGCCATACGGCCAGCTCTCCGGAGCAATGTTACCGTCCTGGTCGGCATATTCGTCCATGTTGAAGGTATACAGATTGCGACAGTCGATCCGGTCCCGGTTGATCCACTCGGCAATCGTTGCGTAAAAAGGCCACGGCTGCGGGATAATCATGACCAGTCGACGACCCGCCGGCCCAGCCCCCTTGATACGACCGTACAGATCCTTCACAAAGGCCTCACCAATCTTCTCGGCAGGCATCACCTTCACATTGAGATTGGGGTTCGGGTGATTGGCAAAATCTTCCGGCCCAATCTCGCGCATCGCTTCCAGGACGGCTTTGTCACGAAAGGGAACGTGGTGGGATGGCTCATAGGTAAAATCAGATGTCTCGAATGTTCTCATGTGGCCGGCTCTCCCTTGTTTCCAAACAGAAATCTGATGGTATTGTCATATCCAATTCGCCGCTGCATGGTGGCAGGAAGCTTCCTGAAGGTGGTGATCTCAGCATCAGTATCACACTTGAGCTTCGAGATTTGGGTGTGCCCCTTGTCGTCCGTAAAACGGCTCATGAAACAGTAATACGGACTGTCGGTGCCCCACATCATGGTATCCGGGTAGGCCGTCGCGATCGCGGCCATGGCCTTGGCGCATTGACGGTAGGCCGTCGGAAATCGGTGCGGCTTCGCTGCGACGGATGTACTCTCCATCTTTACGAGATCGCAGTGGATATGAAACGCGGAGTAATCGACGTAGCAGTTGGGGAGTGCCGCGGCCTGCTCCAGAGCATCGCGATCAAAGCGGCAGGTATGCGCCAGACAGAACCGCACGTCCTGACGTTTGCGCACGACATCGAGGATCGTGTGCACGTTAGCCCAGGGGTCCCCGGGCGCCACAGAGGTGTGCAACATGAATGGCACATTGTGCTCGGATGCGAAATCGAGCAGACATTCGCCCTTCCCAAGCAAATCGGTTATGTGCGACTGCAAATAGCTCGTAGCCGTCTTGAGTCCAAACACCGGGTATTGGTCAGCCAAGCGCTCAAGCTGCTCCACCTGGCCAGCCGGGTCACGAGATGGATCCATAAACATGAAGGGTAGCAGGCGACCCGCGCAGGCGGGGTAGGCCTCATAGATTTCCTGACAGAGACGCGCATTCTCCACGCCATAGGGGACCAGGGGGTCTTTCGATCGCCGTTTGAGCATGCGGCCCTTGTTGAATGCCGCCATGTCGAAATAGCTGGTGTATAAAAACGGGAAGCAAACGGCGGTATCGACGCCCCAGCGGTCCATCCGTACGACCAGGTCTTCGGCCGACTGCGCATAGGGGAAGTCGCCCCTCAGAAAGTTGGCTGGATCAGTCCCAACATGCGTATGGACATCGATTAGCTGCGACTGACGGCGGATGTTGCGAATGATGGTCGTACGTTTCATATCTCAGAGCTTCTGCATTAGATTCAGAGCCATGTCAACAAGGATGGCCCCCGCTTCGGGTTTGAACATGCTCAGGTTGGCCTCATAGCCCGTGGCATCTGGCGTGGTGATGTAGCCCTGTAGCTCGCCATTGGCCATGCTGGTGACGAAGGCGCGGCCGGATGCCCGCTGCTTAATCTCCAGACCATACTCGACAAAACACTCACCGGGAAGGCCCACAATGCACAGATCACCAACCCGAAGGAGCTGTACCTCTGCACGAGCGTGGGCGGTTTGAATGGGCTCCAGAGCACCGCTCTCCTGTGCCTCGGCCATGGTCACCACTTCCTCGGCCCCAAACACGACGCACTGGGCCGTTCGCACTGGGCCATGCCCGGCCCCCTTGACCTTCAAACGTCCATAGGCGTCTCGTGCTTCTTCCAAATCGGCCGCCGCAGTAGCAACCGAAGCAAAGGTTCGCGGCGGGAGTTGCGCGTGGTCACTCACGCCACCCACAACAACGTCGCACCGGAAATCAGCATCCGTCAGCGCATCAATCGCCGCAATAATGAAGCCGCCCAGCCGACGGCCCAGGCGCTCGGCCTCGGCAAAGGTCTGTCCCGTGACATGGTAGCGTGGGCTCAGGTTCCCGCAGGTGCCGTTGTGGTAGATCGTCTGAACGCCAGGATAGGCTTCCTGAATGTGCAGGCGCGTAAAGGCAGGGAAATCGGAGGAGACGAGGGTCGAATCCTCATGCATCACGGTCGGGTGCATGGCGTAGAAGAGCTGCACGGCAAGGATGTTTCCAGCTGCCCGCTGACGCACCACGACGAGGCCCGCTTCGGGATCGCGCACGGCATCGGGAGAGAGCCGGTTGCCGCCCACACCATCGATCTGTGCTGTGGTGACGGCCAGCTCCGCCGGTCGGCGGGCCTCATAGGCCGTGCAGGCGGCATCCACGATGCCCTGTATCATCTGCTCCACATAGGCGGGGTCGGGGTGAGGCACAAGCGGGTCGCCGGTCATGGCGAGGATATCACAGGTCACGGGGCCGGAGTGGGTGTGCGTCGCACTGATTAATACGTGCGACGGAGGAACGCCGGTGCGCACTTCGATACGACGGCGGCACTCAGCCACACAGATCGCGTCCACGTAGAGAACATCCACGCCAACCGACAGCGTGCAGTGCTGCCCATCATCGAGACAGAGCGCGGTCGCGTACAGCGCGTCGTGCCGATCCGTCGAGATGCGTTCCACATGGGGATACCCCCAAAGGAACATCGGCTCTCGAGGCGATATATCCGCCTGTCCCGTTCCCGCCTTCAATCCCGGCAGCTCACCCGTCATACCGACACCGTGCTTCCCATGCGCTGCGAGGTCAATGCCGCTGTGAAGAGTGCATGGCTGAGGGCGGTTTCTTCGGGTTTCACACAGCCCGCAAATCGGCTGACCGGTTTGCCATGCTCAAGCTCATGCAGAAAAGCGGCCCACATCTGAAGAATCGAATCTGAGAAGCCCGCCTCAAATATACCGCCCGTAATCGACTTGTAGGCCATCTCGTGGCCCATATCGATCACCTGCCAGGCCTGCTCGCCACCGCGGTACTCCATAATCTCCAGCGTATTGATCTGCTTGCTGCTCCAACGTGCCGACCCCTTGGTACCGAGGATTTCGAGATACCATGTATTTTTATTACCGGGCGCGATGCGCTGCGTCTTAATGGTCAGCGGAAACGGCTGACCGTCCGGGCCGTCGGCCGTGCAGAGCAGCGTGGCGTTATCCCACGTCTCACAGGTCGCCATGCCGCCCTTGCCATCGGGCCGCTCAGGCACAATGTTGGAGAGCACGGCTCTCACGTCCTTGGGGGCCCATCCGGCGCGGAAAGGCATGTGACAGGCGTGCATCCCCAAGTCCCCCATGCAGCCGTATTCGCCATTGAACTTGAGCATACGTTTCCAGTTGATCGGTTTACTCACATCCATGTCACTGCAGTGCAGAAAGCCGCTGTTCACCTCAATGACGGTGCCGAAGGCCTCGTCATCAATCATCTGCCCGATGCGCTGCATGGCAGGAAAGAACGGCGACTCCGAGCTGCAGCGCACAAACACATCCGGATGCGCGGCGATACACTGCATGATCGCCTGGTTGGCCGCTTGGTCGATTCCGAACGGCTTCTCGCCCAAGAGGTGCTTGCCCGCCTCAATCGCAGCGCAATAGAACTCCTGATGGAAGTTGTGGGGCACCGCGATGTAAACGGCCTCCACATCCGGATTGGCCAAGAGCTCCTTGTAGTCAGACGTGACCTGCGTGATGGACGAAAAGTTCGTCGTGTACCACTCCAGAATGGCAGGACTGGTGTCGCACACGGCCACCAACTCCGGGCGCACATCGAGGTCGGCCAGATGGCACCAGCGCGCGACCGCGCTGGCGAACTCCCGCCCCATCAGACCACAGCCAATAATACCACACTTAACGGTTTTCATGTCATGCGCCTCACTCTTGTTCGATGCACCGATCCTGTAGCGTTGGCCGTCCCGGCCAACTGTTGGGCAAAACGCCCAACGCTCTACATACCCAGCTCTTTCTCTGTCTCGCCGATGGCTTCATCGATCATATCGAGCCCCTTGAGCAGCACCTCATCCTCCATCACGACGGGCGGGCTCATCCGCAGAATATGCCCGGCCGGGATCCAGGCCAACCCCTTGGCAAAGGCCTTCCGGTAGACAATCGCACCGGCGGCCTCGAGAGGTTCCTTCGTGGCCTTGTCCTTGACGAGCTCAATGCCCATCAGACAGCCCTTTGCCCGCACATCGCCCACGATCGGATGTTCGGCTTTCATCTTCGCCATGCGCTTGAGCGCCAGCTCGCCCAGATGCGTCGAGCGCTCGTTCAGATTTTCATCCTCGATGACCTCAATACTGGCCAGCGCCGCCGCGCAGGCCATCGGATTGCCACCGTAGCTGCTCGAAGCAGAGATCGATTCAAACGACTCTTTGTAGGGCTCGCGCACGGCCACGCAGGTCACAGGGAAGCCATTGCCGAACCCTTTGCCGAGGGTCACGATATCCGGCACGACATCCCAGTGCTCCATGCAGAGATACTTGCCCGTACGCGCCATGCTGGTGAGGACCTCGTCGATCATGAGCAGGATACCGTGCTTGTCACAGAGCTTGCGCATCTTGGGAAAGAAGTCATCCGGAGGCATCACCGAACCACCCCACCCCTGGATCGGCTCCAGCACAAATCCAGCGACCTGCCCAGCCGTGCCCTTATCGAGATACTCTTCGTAGAACTCGATGTATTTGTCGGTATCGATTGTGCCGTCCGCTTTCGTCCACATGGGACGGTAGGTGTCCGGACGCGGCACCATATGGAAGCCCGGGGCGCGCGTGGGACCGTAGACCGTTGAGCGAATGTGGCCGAGCGAGACACCACCATAGGTCTTGCCATGGTAGTCGTAGAAACAGGAGATCATCTCATGCTTGCCCGTCGCCGCGCGCAGCACCCGCTGCCCGGCTTCGACCGCCGTGGTTCCCGAGTCATAGAACTGAAAGCCGGAGAGGTCACCCGGCAGGATCTCGGCCAGCTTCTCGACGAGCTGCGTCTTGATCGGGGTCGTGAAATCGTGGGCGTTCTGTAAGGTACCGGCCGCCTTCTGAATCGCCTCGGTCACCTTGGGGTGACAGTGGCCCAATGTGGTGACATAGATGCCCGACGAAAAGTCGATGTACTCGTTGCCATCCACATCGCGCAGGACGCAGCCGCTCCCGGACTCGAACGCCACCGGAAACAATTTCACCTGACCACTCAACCCCTTGAAATAAGTCGTGCAGCGTTCGTGCATGGCCTTCGATTTTGGACCCGGCGCGGCCACCTTCATGTTGGGAACCTTCTCCAGGTCCACATGTGCCCAATACTCTTTCCCCGATGCGAACGTCGTCATGCTCTCTCCTGTTTTATACGGCTACCACAATGACATGGGCGCCACATTTCTCGAGGCGCTGCCTATCCTTACTCGAAATACCATCGTCCGTGATCACCCCGGCCACATCATGCAGAAAGCCGTGCCGTGTCAGGGCGGTCTTCCCGAACTTGGAGCTGTCGGCCAGTACATAGGTCTGCTGGGCGCGGCTTCTTATCTTCTGGTCCACGGCCGCGATCTGCATATCCGCCGTGTACATGGCCCCATCCAAACCGATTCCATCCGCCCCCTGGAAGGCGATGTCAGCCGTGAACATATCGAGGACCGCCTCGGCCACAATACCGGTCAGGTCCGGACTCCCCTTGCGCAGAGCACCTCCCAGCAGAATGGTTTGCACACCGTCCGAAAATTGAAGCTCCGACGCCACGGCTAGGGAGGGCGTTATGACGGTCAGATCCCGGTACACCTTCAGCAGCTGAGCCAGCTCAAGCGTGGTGGTTCCCGTATCGAGAATGACACGTTGCCCCTCCTGAACCAGCGTAGCCGCCTTGGCGGCGATGGCCTGCTTGGCGGCACGGTTGGACTGCCGACGTGCCACAAAGTCGAATTCAAACGCCATACGCTCTGCGGGAATGGCACCGCCATGTGTACGGCGGATGTGGCCGCTCCCGGCCAACTTGTCTAGATCGCGGCGGATGGTCATCTCACTGACGCCAAGCTCCTCAGAGAGCGCCACAATGCTGCTCTCCTCCCCGCCCTGCACCAGATCCATTATCGCAGACTGCCTCTGAATTGCGTTCAAGCGACCCCTCAGAAAGTGTATTTCTGTTAGACAGTCGATAAATCTACCAGAATCTAACATTGTGTCAAGCGGAGAGATCGCAGGATTTTAGCGTCTTCTGTGTCGGTGCAGAGTCACGTGTTTGAGGGCACCCGAGATCGCGTACCGTCTTTCCCTTTACGGGGACGAGGTCCGGAAGGCCACGACAGATTCTTGTCTGTCGATAAAGGCTTCGTTGGCAATGACTACTGATGAAATATCCGGCTCTTCGCTACTTTGAATGGGTGCCAGGCACAGGA
>JABMPJ010000009.1 GCA_013203785.1 Lentisphaerota bacterium
ACCAAACTACAAGCACAATGCGCGGGTGGACAGAAGACGGCGGCAGCGTTAGAGTAGCGGACATGGAGTACGGCACGGAGAGCGGGTTGGAGAGTCTATTCCGGTACTTCTCCATTCTGGTCGTAGCGGGTGGCGGAGTGGCCCTCGCTGCGTTCCTGTTGCTGCTGCTGGGCGTCTGGAGCAACCGACAGATCACGAAGGAGCGCTTCCTCCAAACCGTAGCCTTCCTCGCCGTGCTCATGGTCATTTTCCTGCTGATGATCTACCTGTACTTTCTGTGAGCCAGGTCAACAGGTCTCCTCCCGCCGCAGGGCTCGAAGCAGAATAGGACCTATAGGACCCATAAGTCCTATGGAACTCATAAGACCTATTCCGGAAGGGAAGCAGCAAGGCTCCAGGCTTTACATCCCACATTCGTCACCCCTTTTCGGTGATTTCTCGTGGTTTTAATCTTTCCTCCGTTTTCTGGTGACTGAGAGACCGGATAACGAGAACGGCGACGAGAACGGTGGACGATTAGGAACCTCGTGATCCGCTATCGTCGCCGTTATCGTAAACCGGTTTGTCTGTACTCGTAGCCCCGTCTCTATGAGCCGCCTTCGCCTCAGTCTTCCCGCAGGCAGCTGACTTCCGTCACATTTCCTGGCCCCGCCTTTTTCTGTCCTTTTTCTGCTTGCATAGCGCATTACATATACGCTATACCTCGTGCATGTCAAACAAAACTCTGAAGAAACTTCTGGATGAGCGCGCCCGGCTGCTTGCTGAGCTGGGCACGCTACCACGCATGCTGCACGGCTCGTGGGTGGAGCGCTTCTCGGTCTGCTCCCGGCCTGGCTGTCGATGCCACAGCGGTGATCGACACGGTCCCCGGCACTATCTGGTTGTCCACGAAGGTGGACGGCAACGCCAGAAATATGTGCCGAACTCGCAGGTAGATGCCGCTCAAGCGGGTCTGGCCGAGTATCGACGAGTTCGAGAGATCGTCGACCGAATCACTCACATCAACCTGGCACTCATGAAAGAGGACGCTTATGAAGATTAAATCACCACCGGCAGGACTGGAAGCACTCGAAGGGGCGGAGATTTTCAACTATGGGCATCTGCCGGGCGCAGCGGCTTATTGTCGCCGTCTCGGCGTTGTGGACATCGTGAACGATATTGTCGCGTCCCAAATGGATCTTCAACCCGGCGTTGTGGTTCAAGCTATGGTGTTGGACACGCTTTCGGGCCGCTCGCCACTCTATCGCCTTAAGGAGTTCCTGACCGGTCGGGACGTGGAATTGCTTGTGGGCGAGGATCTCCCCGCCAACGCATTCAGCGATGTCAATGTCGGGCGATCACTGGATGCCATCTTCGAGGCAGGTCCAAGCAAGATCGTCACGGCGCTTGGCATCCGGGCTGCCGAGACATTCGCACTGGATACGAGCGCTCCGAGCTACGACACGACTTCAACCAGTCTCTGGGGTGATTACCGCGACTGCGAAGCAGACACGCCTCCGCCCGGTTCAGTCATTACCTGGGGGCATAGCAAAGATCACCGGCCCGACCTGAAGCAGTTTATGACCGAGTTGTTGTGTGTTGATCGCGGCGTGCCGATCTTCGGGCGCACCCTGGATGGAAACTCCTCCGATAAGACATCAAACAACGTGGTGCTCTCGCGCATCAGTTCCATCATGGCCAAGCATGGCATGGGGCCGGGGGCCTTTGTGTATGTGGCCGACTCTGCCATGGTGACCGAATCGAATCTGAAAGCGATCGGTCCGAACCGCTTTGTTTCGCGACTGCCGGCAAACTACAAAGAATGCGAGCGGGCCATCTGCGTGGCCGTTGATGCGCACGAGTGGACAGATATTGGGAGACTCTCCGAGACCGTCACGAGGGGCAATAGACCCTGTGCCCAGTACAAGGCGTTTGAGACGACGGTAACGCTTTACGAGAAGACTTACCGGGCGGTGGTGATTCATTCCAGCTCGCATGACAAACGCCGACAAAAGCGGTACGACAAGCTCGTGGCCAGTTCCGAGAAAGCGATCAGGGACGCACTCAAGAAGATGCCGGATCTCTACGCCTGCGAGCCTGATGCCAAGCGAGCGGCGGTGCAGGCCGAAAAGCTTTCGGGGCAGTTACACAATGTCCACGTGTCCCTATGCCCGGAGGAAGTGCGCAAGCGTGGACGGCCGCCCAAGAATGCCCCCGCCCCAACCCGAACGAAGTACAGGCTGGTATGGGAGGTCTGCGAGAATGCAGCCGAGGTGGCACGGCTACGAGAGTTGGCGGGCTGTTTCGTCCTGCTATCCAACGTGCCTATCGAAGGCGATGGCGCGATGGATGGGGCCGGTCTTCTGACAATCTATAAGGGCCAGTATGGCGTGGAGAGTGACTTCGCCTTCCTGAAGGATCCTCTCATCGTCAACGATATCTTCCTCAAGAGCCCGTCCCGGATCGACGCGCTCGGCATGGTGCTGATTATCGCCCTCATGGTCTGGCGGCTCATGGAGCGATCCATGCGCACTTATCTCAAGAACACGGGGACGGTACTGCCGGGATGGGCAGGCCGGGCAACCGACAAACCAACATCATTCATGATGACCACCGTCATGGCCGGGATCATGGTCGCACGGGTTGGCGCTCGCAGATATCTGCTCTGCCCGCCGGGAGATCGCCCTGCGGCCTTTCTCTCGGCCATGGGGCTCGACGCGAATGCCTTCGTCGACCCCGGTTGTCAGTGTACGCCAATAATACCCAAGAAATCAGCGTGAAAGGGTGACGAATGTGGGTCAAAAGTCCCCGGCCGCACGAAGTCCCGCATGTCCGACTGCACGAACTCGACTTTCGTCTTCGCCTGCCGGGCGCGTTGCCGCGCCTCGCGCAGCATGAACGGCGAGCAGTCCACGCCGGTCACCTTGAAGCCACGTTGCGCCAGGGCCACCGTATGCCGGCCCGGCCCGCAGCACAGATCTAGCCCGCATATTTCACAAACCCCGAGATGCATCCGGTTCGGATCGAGTTAACGGTCTCATTTATAGGCGGTTATGATGCAGGTGTCGAGTTGGCGGCCTCAAACAC
>JABMPJ010000010.1 GCA_013203785.1 Lentisphaerota bacterium
ACCTGGGGGGATCAGTCCAACTGGCACAGAAGAGATCTTCTTTCAAGAGGCAGAGAAGACAACTACAGTAACAACACAAACCGAAAGGGCCTTGGTCAGTCACTAAGAGAATTGACTGTCTACCAAAACCGGGCAACCTCAATACGCTGCATGAAGCAATACTTAGCCAAGGTAATCGAGGGCACCAACCTCACGCAGGCGGAGACGACCGAAGCCTTTGATCTCATTATGGCGGGCGAAGCCACGCCGTCGCAGATCGCCGGCTTGATCGTGGCGCTGCGCATGAAAGGCGAAACGATCGACGAGATCGCGGGGGGAGCCGCCTCAATGCGCCGTCGGGCCGTTTTCGTGGATCCGGGCGGCCTGCCGGTGGTGGATACGTGCGGTACGGGTGGCGATAGCTGCGATACGTTCAACATTTCGACGACCGCCGCGCTGGTGGTGGCTGGGGCGGGAGTGCCGGTTGCTAAGCATGGCAACCGGGCCATCAGTAGCCAGTGCGGATCCGCCGACCTGCTCGCCGCGCTGGGTGTCAACCTGGACGTGCCGCCAGAGACATGCGAGGAGGCCATTCGTGAGGCCGGAATAGGCTTTCTTTTTGCTCCGGGTCTCCATCCTGCCATGAAGTATGCCATGCCATCACGCCGGGAGATGGGCGTACGAACGATCTTCAATATGCTGGGACCCCTGACCAACCCGGCCGGTGCCAAGGCTCAGATCATCGGTGTCTTCGCGGCCGAACTGACTGAGACATTCGCCAATGTGCTGCGCCTGCTCGGCAGTCGGCGCGCCTTCATCGTGCATGGACACGACGGCATGGACGAGTTGACAACCACGACGACCTCTCGTGTCAGCGAGCTCGTGAATGGCCAGGTCAAGACCTACGACTTTGATCCGCTCGAGCTGATGTCCGACTACGCCACCCCGGAATCCTTGGCTGGCGGCGACGCCGAAACCAATGCGGCTATCACGCGTGGGATCCTTGCGGGAACCCCAGGCGCACCACGTGATATCGTCTGCCTCAATGCGGCCGCCGCAATCGTGGCGGGAGGCAAGGCGGGGAGTCTCAAAGAGGGTTTTGCGTTGGCGCAGGAGTCGATTGATAGCGGCCGTGCATTGAAGGCGCTGGAGTCTTTGATTGAGGTGAGCAACCGGTAGAGGAGAGATCCACCACGGAAAACACGGAAGACACGGAAGAAAAGCAAAGGGCATAGCATCTCTTCTCTTTCCGTGAGTTCCGCGTCTTCCGTGGTGGATCAGTAGTGGCGTAACTATGGATATTCTTGAACAGATAATGGCTGAGCGGCGCGTGGCGGTGGATCAGGCGCGGCAAGAGGTGCCGCTTGAAGCACTTCGTGAGCGGGCGACCGATCGGGAGCATCATAGTCTGCGCAGTGCGCTCGAAAGAAGCGGCACGTCCATTGTCGCCGAGATGAAACAGGCCAGCCCGTCGGCCGGTCTCTTGCGTCCGCACTATGATCCCGCTGCGCTGGCGATGCTATATGCCGCCAACGGCGCCTGCGCGATCTCCGTGCTAACCGAGCCGCGCCATTTTATGGGCAGCGCCGCCCATCTCACCGCGGTGCGTGCTGCGGTGGCATTGCCGCTCCTGCGTAAAGACTTTATGTGCGATCCGTATCAGGTGGTCGAGGCGGCGGCATGGGGTGCCGATGTGGTCCTGCTCATCGTGGCCGCGCTTGAGGATGACCGGATGCGCCTGCTCTTTGAAGCCGCTGGAGAGTGGGGCCTGGAGGTGTTGGTGGAGGCGCACAATGCGGATGAACTCGAGAGAGCCCTGCGGCTTGAGGCCGCTATTGTGGGCGTGAACAGCCGGAACCTGAAGACTCTCACCACCGATCTGGCCGTGGCCCACGCACTGAGTAGCCTCATTCCGAAGGAGCGTCTCTCCATCGCCGAGAGCGGGATCAAGAGCCGTGACGATATTGAGAGTTTGACAGCCAAGGGCTACGACGGATTCCTGATAGGCGAATCGATCGTGAGGCATGAAGATCCGGCGAGCAAGTTGAGGGAGCTGGTGGGAATAAATTATTAACCGCGAAGGAACGCAAAAGAACGCAAAGAAAGATACTGAGGGGATGTTTTTGGAAAGAGCCATCTGTCCTGTCTTTCCTTGCGATCTTTCGTGGTAAATATTGAATGGGATGAGCCGTGTCGTTTGAAATAAAAATCTGTGGAATCACAAATGTTGCGGATGCGCGCGCGGCGCAGGCACTCGGGGTCGACTACCTTGGCTTTGTCTTGTACCCCGGATCGCCGCGGGCCGTGACCGCCGAGCAGGTGGCCTCGATCCTGAGCGAGCTCGATCAGCCCTGTAAGGCGGTTGGCGTGTTCGTGAACCGGCCGCGGCCCGCGGTGGAAGCGGTGGCAGAGCAGTGCGGGCTGTGGGCCGTACAGGTTCACGGAGACGAGACGGCGGCGGCGTTTACTGGCACCTCGTTGCGCATCTGGCGCGCCCTCAAGATGGAGCCTGAGGGTGTCGTGCCCGAACCGGCGGCATGGCGGGCAGATCGCTATATCGTGGATTCCGCAGTGACGGGGGCCTACGGCGGGACAGGGGTGACGGCAGACTGGGCAGCGGCACATGAGGTAGCGCAGGCGTATCCGGTGCTGTTGGCCGGCGGGCTGAAGCCGCAGAACGTAGCAGCCGCGATTCGTGCCGTGAGCCCGCGTGGTGTCGATGTGTCGAGTGGGATTGAGTTGCGGCCGGGTAAGAAAGATCTGGCGATGATGGAACTATTTGTGGAACGGGTGCGGCAGACCGTGGCACGGGGAGAGAAGACGTGAAGAAGACAAATCCTGATGGGATGGGGCATTTCGGGGTCTATGGCGGCCGCTATGTCGCCGAAACACTGATGCCTGTGCTGAAGGAGGTCGAGGCCGCCTACGAGGAGGCTCGGCAGGATCCGTCCTTTGAGGCTGAGTTCCGCCGTCTGCTGAGCGAGTACGTCGGGCGGCCGTCGCCGCTCTATCCAGCCGACCGCCTGACCGAGAGTTGGGGTGGGGCACGGATCTACCTCAAGCGCGAGGATCTGAATCACACCGGTGCCCACAAGGTCAACAACACGCTGGGACAGGCCTTGCTGGCCAAGCGCATGGGTAAGCACCGTCTGATGGCCGAGACAGGGGCGGGGCAGCATGGCGTGGCGACGGCAACCGTAGCGGCCCTCTTTGGAATGGAGTGTGTCGTCTATATGGGTGAAGAGGATATCCGCCGCCAGGCACCCAACGTCAAGCGCATGGAGCTTCTCGGAGCCGAGGTCGTTCCTGTGTCGAGTGGTACTCGCACACTGAAAGATGCCATGAGCGAGGCCCTGCGAGCCTGGGTGACCTTCGTGGACTCCACCTTCTATGTGATCGGGACCGTCGCAGGACCGCATCCCTATCCCGTTATGGTGCGCGACTTCCAGCGCGTGATTGGTGATGAGACGCGCGAGCAGATCCTGCTGAAGGAGGGGCGGCTGCCTGATCTGATCCTGGCCTGCGTCGGTGGGGGGAGCAACGCAGCGGGGATCTTCTATCCCTTCATGGAGGACGAGGAAGTGGCACTGGTTGGTGTTGAAGCAGGCGGTTACGGCCTGGATACGGGCCAGCATGCGGCCAGCATTGTGAACGGCCAGGTGGGCGTGCTGCACGGCACCAAGACCTATGTCCTCCAGGATGCGGAGGGCCAGATTCAGAATGCCCACTCGATCAGCGCTGGCCTGGACTATCCCGGCGTGGGCCCCGAGCATGCGCAGTGGGCCGACCTGAAACGGGTGAGCTACTGTGCTGTGACCGATGAGGAGGCCTTGGCTGCGTTTCATGAGCTGACGCTCAAAGAGGGCATCATCCCGGCGCTAGAGTCGTCGCACGCCGTGGCGGAAGCGAAGAAGCGGGCACCGGCTATGGGCAAGGATGCGGTTATTGTGGTGAATCTCTCGGGACGCGGTGACAAAGATGTGGATGCCATTATCGAGCTCGAACGGCCTACGCCCCGGAGCGCTGACGCGCCCGGGGGCTCCGGCCTGTCAGGAGAGGCGCAAGCAGATGAATAGAATTGAGCAGACATTCAAGCGGTTGGCGGATGAGGGACGCAAAGGTTTGGTCGGGTACCTGACGGCGGGCGATCCAGATATAGCGGCCTCGGAGTTGCGCATGCGGACTACGCTTGATCACGGCGTCGATATTCTCGAAGTAGGGGTGCCATTCTCTGATCCTACGGCGGATGGTCCGACGATTCAGGCGGCATCCTTCCGGGCACTGCAGGCCGGGACGAATCTCCCCAAGGTGCTGGCATTGATCGGCCGCCTGCGGGCCGACTATCCGGACGTGCCGATTGTCATTTTCGGCTACCTCAATCCCTTCTTCCGCTATGGCTATGAACGCTTCTGCCAGGATGCCGCTGCAGCGGGGGCTGATGCCTTCCTGGTTGTGGATCTTCCGTACGAGGAATCGGAAGAGCTGCGTCAACACATGCGTGGACAGGGGCTGGTATTCATCCCCCTGATTGCACCCACGACACCGCCCGCCCGCGCCACCACGATCCTGGCCGAAGCCGAGGGCTTCGTGTACTACATCATGGTGACAGGAGTGACCGGCACCGGCGCGGCCAAAGCAGAAGATGTGCAGGAACATGTGGATCGGCTACGCGAAAGCACCAATTTGCCGATTGCCGTAGGGTTCGGCGTCGCCTCAGGCAACCAAGCCCGCGCAGTAGGAGCCGCCGCCGAGGCCGTGGTCGTCGGCAGCGCACTGATCAACGCCGCCCGAGCGGATCACCTCGTTGAGCTCGTGGACGACCTGCGCCTGGCGCTGGATGGGGTGTGACGGGCGTTGTTCCCGTCAGTAGCGCGGCCCCGTCCCGGGGCCAGCGCAGAGCAAGTGAAGCGAACGCATGGAGAATGATGAGCCGAAACGACTCAACATTTGCTTCCCGTTCGCCTACTTTGCGCGCCCTCAGGTCGGGACGACCTAGGGCTACTGCCTTCGTGCCCACTCTCAACCCTCCACGATCTTGCGGGGACATGCTCGGCGGGGACAGACCCCTTCTTGATTCGCTACAACGATTTGATGAAACGTTGATCCGCCCTGCGACAAGGGCTGAATTCTCGACGGACCCTCAGGTGGCCCTGGGGGGAGAAATGAATGGTATGACTTGGCGCTTGTTTCGGCGGTAGATGCTGAAATCGCTCTTGTCTACCGTGATGACGCTATGTTTGGGATACAACTCACTCATACGAATCAGGCAGAGATCAGCAAAATCCGGAGACCGATCCTGAAACTGCATGGCCAAGGCCGCCAGGTGCGGCAAGTGGTCGTTGCCGCTAAACGCGAGGCACACCAACTTCTCGGCGATCATGTCGAGAGTAATGGAGGCACTGCCCAAGTGAAAGGCTGTCTCAGCCAGAACGGCTTCGCAGGTCAACAGCGGTTCGGTGACCTGTTCGGCCACAGCGACAGCCCACTCATGGTGGATATCCCGGGCGTTGGCGAACGCGACCAGAAATCCAGTATCGGCTATCCCTTTCATGAACGGGAAAAGCCTTTGCGGGTCGACAGATTCTTGTCCCCTCGGACAGATCCAGCCAAGCGCATGAAGCCACGTCCCTGCTTATTCTGCGCGCGTGCAAGCTCAAGTTGATCGCGCACAATCTTTCCTTGCGGGACACTCATCGCCTTCGCGGTGTCCGCCAGCCATCGTGCCAAATCGTCTTGAATACGAATTGTTAATGTATGACTCATGTGGCAATAGTATAAACATCCGCGCCTTTGATCAAGAGGATTCAGATGCCTGTGCTCGGCGGGGGGGGGGCAGATCCCTTCTTGCTGTTTGTCGATCGTGGCTGGGTGATTGCCTCAAGTAGCCCCGGGCCGTCCCGGCCCGCGGGCGTGCGAGGAGGG
>JABMPJ010000108.1 GCA_013203785.1 Lentisphaerota bacterium
CCTCGACCCCTACAAGCTCAGGACGCTCATTGATGCAAAACAACGCTCAATCTTCAGCAAGCTTCGGTAACATCAATTATGGCGCAGCCATGTCTCTCGCGGGACATGCTTCGGTAACCTTTTATTCTGGCGCAACGCGTGTGTGTCGCCCCCTACGCGGGGGCGTGGATTGAAACTGGCATCTGCCAGCTCAGCCTCAAGCTGCGCCGTCGCCCCCTACGCGGGGGCGTGGATTGAAACTCGAATCGGTACAGCGCGCGTGAAGAATCGCAGGTCGCCCCCTACGCGGGGGCGTGGATTGAAACACTGACGACGCGGGGATCCGGATGATCTGTCGGTCGCCCCCTACGCGGGGGCGTGGATTGAAACAGCATGACCGATGCCTCCATGATCAACGCCGCCCGTCGCCCCCTACGCGGGGGCGTGGATTGAAACTATGGTTATGGTATCCTAGTGGCTGTTAATTGATGTCGCCCCCTACGCGGGGGCGTGGATTGAAACTGGATTGATCCGCTCGATATTGACGATCAGCGCCGTCGCCCCCTACGCGGGGGCGTGGATTGAAACACCGTCCGCCCCGTCATGTCCATCTCAGCCGTCAGTCGCCCCCTACGCGGGGGCGTGGATTGAAACAAGCCATGGCAGCGGCATGCGTGGAAGCTGGAGCGGGTCGCCCCCTACGCGGGGGCGTGGATTGAAACGGTTTTGATTGTCGATCTATGATCTGCCTCGCCGTCGCCCCCTACGCGGGGGCGTGGATTGAAACGTCGACGGGGACGGCAACGTCCAGTCTCAGAGCGTCGCCCCCTACGCGGGGGCGTGGATTGAAACAGCCGCGCCGTGGTGACGATCGAGGGCCAGCGGCGTCGCCCCCTACGCGGGGGCGTGGATTGAAACCTGCTGGCGGTCCTCTGGCGGCGCACAGGCCAGTCGCCCCCTACGCGGGGGCGTGGATTGAAACATTGAGACGGCGAACCCAATCAACAAACTGAGTGTCGCCCCCTTCGGGCGGCCGTTGTGGCCGAGAGACGGCTGATCAGCCATGCGCTACCAGATGACTTCGATGGCTGGGTACTTCGGGAATGTCCCGTCTTTGGAGACGACTTTCATCCCATGCCTCGTAGCCGAGGCGATGATGAGACGATCAAAAGGATCATTGTGCTTATCGGGTAGGGCCGCCGCCAGGCACCCGATCTCCGCCGTCACGGGGATCTGCCTGACACCGTGCTGCAGCACGGCTCTCCGGATGAACATCTCGGCGTCAACAGGCAGGATCAACCTCCCACGCTTGGCTGCCAGTGCGATCTCCAAGCCGGTGATCCCCGAGATGAATAGCGAATCGCACTCCTCCTCTATGGCCTGTTTGGCGCGGTTCGATAGCTCACGCGCATCAGAAGCAAGCCATACGAACACATGCGTGTCGAGCAAGAGCATCAGCGCGACTCCCGCGGCCAGTCACGTTCGTCAGCGGGGGAGAATGGGTCGCCGATGAAGCGGGCGCCCTTAAGCGAGGGATCCTGCCGAAGAGGATGCCCCACGGGCTTCATGTCAGGAGGGATGGGCGTGGCTATCCGGGGGTCGGGTTTCGTCGTATAGACTGTTGTGGTTTCTCTTACCATGGCTGGATCCTCCACGGGTACAATTCTAAAAGCGGGTTTCGAGTTGCGGATCACCAGGAAGGACTCACCATCTTCAGCGCGCTGTGCAATGCCCGCCAGTGACGTGCGAATATCCTGTACCGATATGATCGTGTTGATAGCTCTACCTCCATGTGCCATGAATATCGTATGGAATATCGTACGGAATAGCAACCGATAAGACGCCATGATAGTGGATGCACTTCTGCGGTAAAGGGAGGCAAGTCAGCAGCCCCCTTCGCGGGGGCGTGGCACCAGAACTCAGCGTGCTTCGTGCTCTTCGCGCGAGGTCCTGGCGACGCTTCGCGGGGGCGGTATCAGTCTGCGATTTCGTGGGCGGGCCGGTCGCGCTTGGAAAGGCAGACCCAGGATCGGGGTGCGGGTTCCTCGTTGGAATCGAAGTGTGATGTTTTGAGGAGATGAATCTCAAAGAGGGGTTCGACCAAGTCGACGATCTGGCGGGCCGTCCGTTTGGGCGGCCCGCCGGTACGCTCGCGGTCGTCGGCATTGCCGATCAGGCTTAACCACCATCCGTGGTCGGTCAGGGCACCATGGACCACGCGGACAAATGCTTTTTGATCCGAGGGATCATCGAAGGAGTGGAAACAGCCCCGATCGAAGATGAACCCGTAGTCGTGGCGCGGCAGGGCGTCGTTCAGAATACAGGCGGCTTTGAATCGGATGTCGACTCCTGCCGCGATCCCGTTCGCCGTGGCCTGTTCGATGGCTTTGGGTGAGAGGTCGATTGCATCGACCGCGAAGCCCTGCTGGGCCAGCCAGATCGCGTTGGTCCCGTGCCCGCACCCGATATCCAGGGCGGGGCAAGGGGGGATGGCGCAATCATGCAATGTGTCGGCGAGATTGCGGTCAAGCCGTCCCGTATCCCATGGCAGGTCACCGGACAGGTAACTGCCATTCCAGCGTTCAAAACGGCTGTCACGGTCCGGCATGATGTCCCTCACCTCGACGCACGCGTTACTCAGGAGCCCGCGGAGACACCTTCGCCGTAGGTGATCTCAGCGCCTTCGCGCAGACCATCCAGGAAGGTACTGAAGAGCTGCTCTTTGGACTGGGCTTCGAGATAGGCGCGGATTTCCTCAGAGGACTCCTCCAGGGAGCGCATGCCGCCTTCCTCTTTGGCGTCCACCTTGATCAGGTGATACCCGAACTGCGTCTTCACCACTGGGCCAACCATTCCGACCTCTTGGGAGAAGGCGGCGTCGTCAAACTCTTTGACCATTCGGCCACGCGGGTTTGCCCCCAGTGACCCGCCCCTATCCTTGCTGGGGCAGCTCGAATGGGCCATGGCCAGCTCGGCAAAATCGGCGCCTTCCTCGATTTCGACCCGCAGGGCCTCCGCCTCGGCCTTCGCCTTGGCGTGGGCGGCTTCGTCGGCACTCTCGTCGCAGGCGATCAGGATGTGGCTGGTTTCGACGCTCTCCTCGGTCTTGAAGCGGTCGCTGTTCTCGTCGTAGAAGCTGCTGACCTCCTCATCGGTGGGTGCCTCGACGGAAGCGGTCTGGGCTTCGTAGAGTTTACGCATACGCTCGTTGCCAGTGATGTCTTTGCGCAGGTCCTCGAGGGCGAGGTTCTGGGCGGCCAGGGCCTGTTCGAGGGTCATCCCTTCGGGGAGTGTCTCGCTGAGGCGGGCGATGACAGCGTCGACTTCCTCGTCGCTGACCGGAATTTCCTGGCGCTCGGCTTCCTTCTGGATAAGGGCCTGACTGATGAATTGTTCAATGGCCTGCTGCTCCATGCGTTCGCCCATCTGGGCGAGGAACTGCTCCAGCATCTGGGGCGGAACGCCCTGACGCGCAGCCATCTCCTGGGCCATGCGCATCGACATGGCGCGGGTGAGTGATTTTCCATTGACGGTAACGAGAACAGCTTCCATGTCTTTGCTTTCGGGTTGTGATAGGGGGGCGAAGGTGGGTGCTGGCTGTACACTGGCTGGTGGCGCGCTCGGCGTCTGCGTTGCAGCGCTCTTGTCGCTGCCCTTGTTGCAGCCACAGGCCAGCGCGACCAAGCCGCACACGGCGCTCGTCAAAATGAGAGATCCCGATTTCATGACATCACCTTTCTTGTTTTTGCTCAATCCAGAAGACGGATACGAACCAAGAAGAGTAGAGCCAATGCCGACAAAGGGAAAGCGCAATATGGGCGATTGGCGGCAACAAAAAAGGGACAAGGCCCGTGACACGACCATAATACGGAGTCGGAATGGTGTGGCCGTCCGGTTCAACCGTTACTAGTACCGCGCTGTGATCGGTCAATGAGCTGCTTGCGCATGCGGATGCTCTTGGGGGTGAACTCCACCAGCTCGTCGTCCTTGATGTAGGTGATGCAGCTCTCCAGGCTCATTTGCGTGAAGGGCGTCAGTATGACATTTTCATCGGAACCGGACGCGCGCATGTTGGTGAGCTGTTTGCCCTTGGCCGGGTTGACGGTCAGGTCATTATCGCGGCAGTGCTCGCCGATGATCTGGCCGCGGTAGACTTTCTCGCCGGGTCCGAGGAAGAGCTTGCCGCGGTTCTGGAGATTAAAGAGCGCATAGGCAACCGTGGTGCCGTTGTCCATGGCGACGAGGACCCCGTTGCGGCGTCCGCGCATCTCACCGGCATACTCCCCGTAGTCTGAAAACATGTAGGTCAGCACGCCCATGCCGCGCGTATCGCTCATGAATTCAGACTTGTAGCCGAGCAGGCCCCGTGTCGGGATGCGGTAGCGCAGGCGGGCCATGCCCTTGTCCTGATTCATCTCGGTCATGCGACCCTTGCGACCACCCATCTTCTCGATCACGATTCCCATATATTCGTCCGCCACGTCGATTGTGACATCCTCGTAGGGCTCAAGCCGCTTGCCGTCGACCGTTCTGAAGATGACCTCGGGCGGGGCTGCCTGAAATTCGTAGCCCTCACGGCGCATGCGCTCGATCAGGATGGAGAGATGCAGTTCGCCACGACCGGCTACGCGGAACCCCGTGCCCTCGGGCCGATCTTCAACATGCAGGGCTACATCCGAGAGCGCTTCGCGCTTCAATCGCTCACCCAGGTGGGTCGAGGTAACGAATTCGCCCTCGGTTCCCGCAAAGGGCGAGTTGTTGGCGAGGAAGGTCATGGCCAGGGTGGGTGGATCGACTTCGGCGGCGGGCAGGGGGATTGGGTTTTCAGGATCGGTATAGGTGTTGCCCACGGTGATACTTTCCAAACCAGCTACGGCCACGATATCGCCCAGCACGGCGTCCTTCACCTCAATCTTCTTGTTCTCGGCAAAGCGGTAGATCTTCGTGATGCGGGTGGGTTCGCATTTACCGCTCGGTGTGGCCACCACCACATTGGAGTTGGTGTGAAGCGTGCCTGAGGTGATCTTGCCGATCCCGAGGCGGCCGAGGTAGGGTGAATAATCGATCGACTTGATCTGCAGCTGTAGCGAGCCCGCCCGATCGCCCGTCGGACAGGGTATGTGTTCCAGGATCGCATCCAAGAGCGGCACCATATTGTCGCCACGATGGTGATAATCGAGGCTGGCCGTGCCCTCTTTGGCTGAGGCATAGACGATATGGAAATCGAGGATGTCGTGCGGGGCATCGAGCTTCACGAAAAGGTCAAAAACCTGGTCCACCGCCCAGTCCGGGCGCGCTGCGGGCTTGTCCACCTTGTTGATCACGACGATCACCGGCAGGTTGAGAGCCAGCGCTTTCTTCAGTACGAAGTAGGTTTGCGGCATCGGCCCCTCCTGCGCATCCACCAGCAGCAGGGCCCCATCGGCCATCTGCAGGACGCGCTCCACCTGGCCGCCAAAATCGGCATGCCCGGGGGTGTCGATGATGTTGACGCGGTGGTCCTTGTATTCAAAGGAGCCGTTCTTGGAGGAAATGGTGATGCCGCGTTCACGCTCGAGATCCATCGAGTCCATCAAGCGTTCGGCTACGACCTGGTTGTCGCGGAACATTCCGCTCTGGCGGAAGAGTTCATCCACCAGGGTGGTTTTGCCATGGTCGACGTGTGCGATGATGGCGATGTTTCGCAGTTTTTCTGTCGTATGTGTGGGCACGCGGTTCCGATCTGTTGAAATGAACCCGGCTTAGTATCATGTCCCCCGGTCAATAACAATGTCCGAATAGAGGCGGCGCTTATTCTTCCACGGGTGTGCGTTGTTTCTAAATGACGCAAGCATAGGTGATTAGACAATATCCGAGG
>JABMPJ010000109.1 GCA_013203785.1 Lentisphaerota bacterium
ACTTGAGGCCATCAGCCTTCTTCGTTATTCGTAATCGTGCTCGGATTCTGAGCACGAGCAGGATTACGATTAGGACCAATGCAACGAAACGCAGAGGCGCCCTTAGACGATGCGGCGCCGGATTGCCGTATTGACAACAGTAGGGTAAATGCTATCTTACACGCCCATCTCCACTGTTCCGGCGTAGCTCAATGGTAGAGCGGGTGACTGTTAATCACTAGGTTGTAGGTTCGAGCCCTACCGCCGGAGCCATTCGACTCGGCATGCTGTCGCATACCTCGCTCATGGCGAGCCAGGGAAGAGTCAGCGGCAGCATGCCGAGGCGAATGCCCTGAGCGAACGAAGTGAGTCGAAGGGCTTTCGATACTTGCCCTGTTTTCCTGCTGCTAACCGACATGCCCTTCTACGTTTACATCCTCCAGATGAACGACGGTCGTCTTTACGTCGGCCACACCAACAATGTCCGACGTCGGCAGGCAGAACACGAACATGGCAAGGGCTGCCGCACAACGGGTATGTTCGGGGCCGGAGAGAACGGCAACATCTGACTCCTTCATGTCAGCTATTATTCTAGTCACAACTCTAGTCCAATCTATGTAGAGATATGTCAATATATAGCTTGTTTATTGCTCCATAATCCGTAACTATTTGTTTGAACGCTAGTCAGATACTTAGTCTAGCATGCGAATATGGAGCTATAACATGGCTATATCCATTGGTGACTATTTGAAGCGTGGACCTGCAACGTCTAGAGAAATCCAGGCTGCAACAGGGCTGAGCCAGACAGCGGTCTCACGTCAACTTAGACAGATGGCTGCGAGCGTTATCAGGCTGAAAGGTGGGCGGTCACCTAGATATGCCATGACAAAGAATGCATTTGGCGGTAACGACAAACTACCGCTATACATGGTTGATGCACACGGGAACAATACCGCAGTTGCAGACGTTCGCCCCCTGGCGCATGGCGGGTTCTTGGTAGAACCGTTGACAGATATGCCTACAGTCCTTCTGGGCCCAAACCGGGATGGTCACTACCCTGACTTACCGTATTTCCTGTACGACCTAGCCCCTCAAGGCTTCATCGGTCGACAGATCGCCGAAGAGATGGCGTCCCAATCTGATGATTTTCCGCCTGATCCAAGACTCTGGTCAGTGGATCATATTGGGCGCTATCTGGTATCGAATGGAGATGATTTTCCTGGCAACTTCAAGTTTGGAGAGCAAGCGCACCTCCGCGTTAGGCGCAAGCCTGTTTCATACACATCTGACGATTACCCTGAACTTGCCGAGAATGTAATGAACGGGATAATTCCTGGTTCCTCTGCAGGTGGCGAACAGCCTAAGTTTACAGCATTCTGTGGTGAGCGTTTAGCACACGTCATTGTTAAGTTCTCACCCAAGGGTGATGAGCCTACCGCAAGGAGATGGCGCGACATCTTAATTACTGAATTTCACGCTACTGAAGCCATACATGCAGGCAGTTTCCCTGCCGCAGAAACGCGGTTAATTGAGGGGGGCGGGCGACTATTCTTGGAGTCACAACGATTTGACCGGGTGGGCGAACATGGACGTATGTCTATGATTTCACTTCAATTTGTTGATGCCGCATTCACGGGCGAGGGCCGGGGCTGGCACCGCGCTATGAGGGAGCTCTATCAGGAAGACCTGGTTAGCTCGCAACACTGTTTTGATGCAGCGTGCTTGTGGGCTTTCGGTCTACTCATCAATAATACGGATATGCATTTGGGCAATCTGAGCTTGTCGATAGAGGGTGGAGCATTCAGAATCTTGCCAGTCTACGACATGTGTTCCATGGGGTTTGCACCGAAATCTGGAGATGTCCGCCCATACAGCTTTACCCCTCCTGCTGACAACGCTCTGGACGAACTAGGGATGTTAACCGAGGCTCTACCAGCCGTGAAACATATGGCTCATACTTTCTGGGAACGGGTGGCCGATGATGAGCGAATATCAGATGATTTCAAAAGCTTCTTAGCCCAGGGCAACCCTATCGACCGGATGGTATGAAGAAAGAACACACAGTTCTCGCCTTGATCAATCTGGCCCTGCTCGTGGGGTTTGGAGGACTGTTTCTTGCGCGACAGAACTATGAGTTCATCATCTATGTCGGCGTCATCATTTTCTTCTTCTGCCTCGTCGGCATCAGCATCAAGAAGGTGAACTATACTCTGGCATCCCTGGTTGGCCTGACCGTCTGGGCGGCTATGCATCTTGCGGGCGGGGGCCTCATGGTCGGCGGCGGCAGGCTATATGATGTCATACTCATCCGGCTGTCTGCGACGTATCCGATCTGGCGATACGACCAGCTCGTGCACGTCTGGGGGTTTGGTGCGTCAACACTGGTCATGTTCTCGTTGCTGTCGGGGCTGCTGAAGAAGCCGGCAGGGAACCCGGTGGCCGTGGGCATTGTTCTGGTCATGGCCGGGCTCGGAGTGGGGGCGCTGAACGAGATCCTTGAGTTCGTGGTATCGCTCTCTGTTCCACAGTCCGGCGTGGGTGGGTACATCAACACATCGCTTGACCTCTGTGCGGATTTGGTTGGATCGGTTCTGGGACTGCTGTACATACGGTTGCGATATCTGAGGGGCGCAGCCAAGACGGGGTAGGCATGATGTTACGTTTACCCGGACGACAAAGGGGTGTTTCGGTTCGAGGTGTTTGCGGGCGGCTACACGCCTGTAGCTTGTGGAGACGCCCCCTATTGCTTCTCGAATTTGCTGCTCAGCCATTCGTAAACTGCACGTTGTTCGTCTTGCCCAGCACGTCTGATTTGAGACAATAACCATATGACGCCAGGCTTTTCAGTTGTGATGTTCTTGGCCCCTTGGTTGCATGTAGAACAGAGCGTCCGAAGATTCGATAACTCGTCTTTCCCTCCGAGTTTCTTGTCCTTAACGTGACCAATGTGCAACCTCACTTTTCGATTGGTCGATGGGTCGGTTTCCCCCGGAGCAAGCCCGCACATTTGACAGGTGAATCCATTGCGATCAAGAACGGCCGCACGTAAGCGGGCCGAGATGCTTCGAGAGAATTGCGGGATCGTCTTCGTCGGCGGCGTATCACGGAGTAGATACTGCCCGGGCTTCAACTCGGAACTGTCATTGTGGGATAGAATCGGCCAGCCTTCCTCATCGCGGAGCTCGCGCAATCTTCTGCTGTATTGCACAGCGCCATCGGCCGCAGCCTGTAGTTCATGCGACTCGATGACGCGGCCAATGTTGGCCCGCAGGAACGTCCTTATCTTCTCTTTCGAACCGAGCTTGGCCATTTCACAGCCCCTTCTATAACACAGTCACTTAACAGTAAGGTGTTCGCCTTTCAAGCAACCTCAATTGCACCGCTCTCCGAGGACTACTTGCTACGTAGCGGCCCTCCAACGCGACCGCAATTGCTTTACCGACGGCCGCAGCCACAGGGGGAGGAAACGCGTTGCCAACCTGTCGATAGGCGGCCGTCTTCTTTCCACTGAACTTCCACCAATCTGGAAAGCCTTGGATGCGAGCTACCATTCGCACGGTCAGACGTGGCTGCCCATCCACAGGGAACTCTGGTGCCGGTGGCGCATCCGCTATCCCAAGACCGTCCACACCAAGTCCTCGCCATTGTTTCTTTGCTCTGGTCGGCCCCAAATCAGGACCGCCGTGTTTCTTTGATCCACCAACGACCGTTGGAGCAACGGTCTGAGCGAGGGCTTGCCATCGATCAGCCCCCTTCCAACCACACTCTTCAATAAGGTCCTTTAGGGTATCGCCAACGGTCAACTGCTTGTGATTAGGCGTTGGCCATTCAAAATGTGCCATCTGCTTGCGAGGCAACGCCACCAGGATGAACCTTGGGCGGAGTTGAGGCACACCGTAATCAGATGCCTGGAGAACACGCCAATCGGTTTCGTAGCCCAATTCATGGAGGGCCTCAAACAATCTTTCGCGGTAGTCCGAGAACTTATTCGACGCAAATCCTGGAACATTCTCAAGCAGCACTGCTTTGGGGCGCATCTGTCCAATAATGCGCAGGGCTTCGGGAAACATGTCTCTGTCGTCATTTATGCCAAGTTGCTTACCCGCAATCGAGAATGGTGGGCAGGGAACACCGGCTGCAAACAGATCAACATTGCGCCATCTAGCGCCGTCCACGAGACACATATCTTCATGCAACACATTCCACTGCGGACGATTCAATCGCAGTGTTGTGCAGCAATTCTCATCAATTTCAACAGCTGCGACGCACTCAAACCCGGCGGCCTCTAGACCAAGCGCCTGGCCCCCGCCTCCGACACAGAATTCCGCCACTGTGAATTTGCCCATACCAACACCACCATTGCTGGCTCAGTTACGAATCACGCCAGCTCACAGGGACTGTAACCTGTGCCCGCGCACCATGCAATTTCTTCTGATAACCGCACATCCCATTTTCTGGTTTCAATGACCGGGGTGTCGCTCTACCATCGGCGGTGATGCTTCGGGCGTGAAGGGCGGAGAGTGGTCACCATGGCGAAAAAGAAGAAGAGCCGCGATAGGCTCGATGATGATTCGGTCGATATTGAGCTGATTCCTGAGACGGAGGGGGGGGAGACGTCGGCCGAGACGAACCTCGTGCTGGCTCGCGATATCTTTCCGGGACAGCTCCCCATTATCCCGCTCAACCACCGGCCGCTCTTTCCCAAGATGCAGGTCCCGATGATCGTGGAGAACGAGACGCTGCGCGAGATGCTCGTGGCGACGTTCAAGGCCGACCGGAAGTTTGTGGGCCTGGTGCTGCGGAAACCGAATGGCCGCGCCGACACGGATGAACCCGCCCGCGGCAGTGACCTCTACCCCGTCGGCGTCATCGCGGAGATTCTCGATCTCCAGCGGCCCCACCAGCGCGGCCCGATTCAGGTGCTGCTCGGCGCGTTGGAGCGCTTCCGTATTGTGGACGTGGCACAGGACATGCCCCATATCATCACTAAGGTTGAATACCTTTTTGAAGCAGATGTGACGCGCGATGACGAACTCAAGGCCTACTCGCTGGCGGTGGTCAAGAGCCTCAAGGAGCTGATGCAGCTCAATCCGCTGCACCGTGAAGAGATGGCCCTGCTCATGGCCCAGTCACCGGTCAATGAGCCGGGACGGTTGGCCGACTTTGCGGCGGCCATGACCAGCGCCGAGCCGCG
Organism: Lentisphaerota bacterium; assembly: GCA_013203785.1. Classification (GTDB taxonomy): domain Bacteria; phylum Verrucomicrobiota; class Kiritimatiellia; order UBA8416; family JABMPJ01; genus JABMPJ01. The sequence goes on from JABMPJ010000109.1 coordinate 5,174, forward strand.
CGAGCTGCAGGACGTCCTCTCCGCCATCCGCATCACCCCCCGCCTGGCCAAGGTGCTGGTACTCCTGACCAAAGAGATCGATATCTCCAAGCTGCAAGTGAAGATCAGTAAGCAAATCGAAGAGAAGCTGACCACGCAGCAGCGCGAGTTCTTTCTGCGCGAGCAGCTTAAGGCCATCAAGAAGGAGCTCGGCCTTGAGAAGGAGGGCAAAGAGGCCGAAGCGGAACGCTTTGAAAAGCGGATCAAGGCCCTTACCCTGTCCGATGAGGCGCGCGAACGGATCGACGAGGAGCTCAACAAGATCAAGCTGATCGAACCCGCCTCACCCGAGTTCAATGTGTCGCGGACCTACCTGGACTGGTTGACCGTGCTGCCGTGGGGCGTCTTTACCAAGGACAGTTTCGATATCGCGAAGGCGTCCAAGATTCTGGATCGTGACCACTACGGCCTCGACGATGTGAAGACCCGCATCCTGGAGTTCCTCTCTGTGGGAATACTGAAGGGCAATATATCGGGATCCATTCTCTGTTTTGTCGGTCCTCCGGGCGTCGGCAAGACCTCGATCGGTCAATCGATCGCCCGCAGTATCGGGCGCAATTTCTACCGTTTTTCGGTCGGTGGGATTCAGGATGAAGCGGAGATCAAGGGGCATCGCCGCACCTATATCGGGGCCCTGCCGGGCAAATTTATCCAAGCCATCAAGACCTGTAAGAGCTCGAACCCGGTGATCATGCTCGATGAAATTGACAAGATCGGTCAGAGCTACCGTGGCGACCCGGCCTCGGCCCTGCTGGAGGTCCTGGATCCCGAGCAGAACAAAGAGTTCCTGGACCACTACCTTGACGTGCGTTTCGATCTCTCCAACGTCTTTTTCATCTGCACCGCCAATCAGCTCGACACCATTCCGCGCCCCCTGCTCGACCGCATGGAGGTCATCACCCTCTCTGGCTATATTCTGGAGGAAAAACTGCAGATCGCGAGGCGCTACCTACTGCCGAAGCAGCTGAAGGCCCACGGGGTGGCGCGCGCGCAGCTCGCGATTGGCATGCGCGCCCTGCGCCGAATCATTGATGGCTATGCCCGTGAACCGGGCGTGCGCGGGGTCGAAAAGCACATCAAGCGGATCGTACGCAAATCCGTCAAACGGATCGTCGAGGGTCACAACGAGAAGATCAGCGTGGATGCCGATGATGTCGAAGCCCTGCTGGGCAAGCCGGTCTTCACGGACGACGACTTCTTCAAGAACCCGGGCGTTGGCATCATCACCGGCCTGGCCTGGACCAGCATGGGCGGGGATACGCTCGCCATCGAAGCCACACATGTTAACACCGGCAAAGCAGGCTTCAAGCAGACGGGCCAACTGGGTGAGGTAATGGTGGAGTCCTCTGAGATTGCCTACACCTATATCCGCGGTTTCCTGAGCGATCATGCCACCGCCCGCGACATCCTGTACAACCAGCTGATTCATCTCCACGTACCGGCTGGCGCTACGCCCAAGGACGGGCCCTCGGCCGGCATCACGATGGCCGCCGCGCTCTACTCTCTCGTCACCGGCAAACGCATCCGCAAGGGCTTCGCCATGACCGGCGAACTCAGTCTGACCGGCCGCGTGATGCCTATCGGTGGCGTCAAAGAGAAGACCATCGCCGCCAAACGCGCCGGGATCCGCAACCTGGTATTCCCCGCAGCCAACCGCAAAGATTTCGAGGAGCTCCCCGCCCACATCCGCAAAGGCCTCAAGCCCAACTATGTCTCAACATTCCCCGAAGTGGTGGATGTCTGTTTCTGAGAAATGAACCACGGAAGAGACTGAAAACACGGAAGGAATACGGTAAGATCGAAACCCATACACGAGAATGTGACCCCCCGTCCGTGACTTCCGTGTTTTCCGTGGTTGATCGCTTGCCGAGCGCACCATGAAGATCGTCGCAGCCAAAAATATGCCGTTTGTTGCGGAAGCCTTCGGCACGCTAGGCAACGTCACGCTACTGGATGGTCGTGCCATCAGCGCAGACGACGTGCGGGATGCGGATCTGCTCGTCACGCGCTCCACCACGCCCATCACGCCCGCCTTGCTCGATGGCAGCGCGGTGCGATTCTACGGTACGGCCACCATCGGAACGGACCATATTGATATCCCCTACCTCGATGGTCGCGGCATCCCGTGGTGCTCCGCCGCCGGCTGCAACGCCAACAGCGTCTCCGAGTATGTGACGGCAGCGCTGCTCTGCCTTGGGCAGAAGCACGACATCACGCTGGCAGGCAAGACGATCGGAATCGTCGGCATCGGCAACGTCGGCACGCGCGTGGTCGAGAAAGCCGCCGCCCTGGGCCTGACCGTGCTCCCCAACGACCCGCCACGCGAGCGACGCGGAGCCCCTTGCCCCTCGACACCCGACACCCGACACCCGACACCCTGGACCCCCCTCCGGGACCTGCTGCCCCAGTCCGACATCGTCACCCTGCACACCCCGCTCACCCGCGAAGGGGAGGACGCGACGTTCCACTTGGCCGATGACGCCTTCTTTGCCGCGCTCAAGCCGGGCTGCATCTTCATCAATGCCGCACGCGGCTCCATCGTAGACACCGATGCCCTGCTGCGGGCGATGGAGCAAGGTATCGTGGCGCATGCCGTGATCGACACGTGGGAGGGTGAGCCCGACTTCCGCACCGATCTGCTTGATGTCGCCGCACTCGCCTCGCCCCACATCGCAGGCTACTCCTTTGAGGGCAAGTACATGGGTACCGTCATGGTCTATCGCGAGGCCTGCCGTGCGCTTGGGGTGGCTCCCACCTGGACCCCGGATGCGCTCCTGCCTCCGCCCGTCGTACCCACGATCATCGCCGACCCCGATCTCCCGACCGAAGCCGCGCTGTGGAAACTCGTTCACGCTCTCTACGATATCGAGGCCGATGACGCCCGCATGCGTGCCATCCCGGGCCGCGGCGACGAGCCTACGCGTCGGACTCACTTTGACGCGCTGCGTAAGGCCTACCCGATTCGTCGCGAGTTTCGCTTTACGATTGTCGATGCAGCACGCACAATCCCCCCATTACAGAGGGCCATTAGAGCGCTGGGATTCACGCTCGCCGAATAGAAGAGAGGAATGATCATGCAGAAGTTGAACGTACAGTTGTGCCCCGAAACCGGAATTTGTTCGATCATCAAAGAGGACGGCTGCAAGGTCGACTTGATGCCGGACGAGGTTGCCCAGCTACGCGATGCCGAGGGCGATGCCGCTGGCGTCAAGCGGGTGCTGGCCGAGATCGACAGTAGTTTCGCCGAGACCTTGGGTGGCGACGAAACCGCACAGATCGCCGCTGAGTTGAAGTAGAGGGACCGAGATGGTGAGCATGAACATGGATGGTGACGCGCTACGGCAGGGGCTGCGCAAATTTCAGACGCGGGCCGCAATGATTGAGGCGGCGATCGACGAAGGCGAAGGCTGTCTCGAGGCGGTCCTGCCGCTTCTGCACGATCGCAACGAATCGGTGCGTTGGTCTGCCATACGCATTCTGACCGAAGTGGGCGATGAGCGCGCCATTGCACCGCTGGTCGGGGTGCTTGAGCGCGGCAAGAGCACGACCGACGCACTCAACGCACTCACCACCATCAGCGATCAGGATTTCGGGGCCGACACGAAAGCCTGGCGCGCGTGGCTGCTGGAGGATCCGGAGCTGCGATCCACCGCCTCGGACGGCATTCTCTCGAACGAATCGCTCCTGGTCGCCGCGATTGAGGGACTGCCCATCACGCTGAGCGGCGAGGGCGACACCTATGCGGCCACGGTTGCGCTTCCGGACAATCGCTCCCAGCAGATCTGGATCGACTTCTCAAAACGCGATGCCGATGAAGAACCCATCGTCCAGCTTTGTACCCCGTGCGGGCAAGCTGACGCGCCGCGTTACGAGTGGGCGCTCAAGCTGAATATGTCCATCCCTTACGGCGCGATCGCCTTGGCTACGCTCGACGACAAGCAGTGCCTGGCCATGGTGGATTCCTATCTGCGCGCAACAGTTGACCCCGAGGACATTGCTAAATCGCTGATGAGCTTGGCACGACAAGGCGATGCCATCGAGAAAGCCCTCGCACATGAGGACCGCTACTGAATCGTTTGACCACAAGGAACATCATGAAATCAGCTGCCTTAGCCGCGACCCTTCTCTTTCTCACACTCAACGGCTCCTGTAGAGTAGACGGGGGGCCCGCCGCCGCTGAGGCCGCCCAAAAGGAGCCTGAGGTTGATCCCCGCTTGCAGGGCGTCCCCGCCGCGCACCACGCGCTGATCACACAGCTGGAGAAGGATGAGCCCCGTATGATGGATTCTTGGTTTGAGTTGCTCGAGCTGAACGCGGAGCTGATACGATGCTCCACCGTCTTCGGGTTGCGCGAGCGCAAACATGCGCGCGACCAGATCCCCAAGCTGGAAAGCAAGATCGCGACCGAGAGGACAAAGTTTTACCGCGCCTACGACAAGGTGCGCGACCCCATCGAGAAAGAGGAGGGAAAGCTCAAAGACCGTGCCATGAAACTCGCCGAGACGGCGAAGCCGGATGACACTCTTCTCAATAAGCGGATTGATGAGCTCTATGCGCAAACGTACGACCTAAGCATCACACTGAACGGTCTCAAAACGCTCGAGTCCGTGTTCGCGCACGCGCCGAAAGCGCCCGACGATCTGGAACTCATCGGGTTTAACGCGCACGACTCGATCATGCGCGATGTCGCGGCTGAAAACCCTGACCTCATTGAGGCCCGCCTTACTATTATGGACTGCGAAGCTGATCTGGCCGAGCTCGTCGAGCTCAAGGCCGTGGCAGAGAAGGACCCCAAGGCCCGCTGGGGCCGTTCCGATGAGTCCAAGATAGAGAGGATTCAGGGCTACATGGACCGGGCGGTGGAAGCGCTGGCGAGGGAGGTTGAGCGCGCCAAGCGCCCCTTCGCGCGCGATGCCGAGAAATCGAAGAAGAAGCTTGAGGACACCCAGGACAAAATCGCCGACATGGAGAAGCACAAACGAAATACCACCTCTTACTACCAGCGTCTGAGTGAATACGCGGCCGAATTGGAGCGGGCCGAGAAAGCGGTTGTCCTGCTCGACAAGCTGGCACAATGGAAGAAGCCGGAGAAGAAGAAATAGGGCGGCCCTTGGTCCGCCTGACGGGCGATGATTCGCGCAACCGCTGTTTACTGCTTCCGCGCAGTCGCCAACCAGTGCGGCATCGGCGGCGGTACGGGGCAACAGCCGACATCAACGAATCCGGCCTCAGCGAGCCATGACTCCACGTCACGGTCTGAGAAGACCCACCCATTCGTGGTCGTCAGGGCCATGTTGACAGCAAACAGGGCGGAGAAGGCCGGGGCACAGCGCGTTTCATCCGTCATCATGTCGAGTACGTTGATCACGCCGCCGGGCTTCAGGGCCGCGTGGCAGCGCCTGAAGATATCGATGATCGCTTCGGGCGCCTCCTGATGGAGCACACCCAGGATATTGATGACGTCGTTATCGGGCGGAAAATCGGCCGTGTGGTAGTCGCCCGCCATGCAGGATACACGCTCCGCCAGCCCGGCCTCGGCCACCAGCTCGGTGGCGATCGCCACCACCCCGGGAAGATCCAGGACCGTGCAGCGTAGCCCCGGCCTTGCCTCGGCCGCCAACATCGCATAGGCCCCCGAGCCACCCCCGATGTCGAGCAGTCGGCCCCGCTCAGGAAGCGCCAGCATAGGAATCACCATACGCCCGATGCCGAGGGCCCGACCATGCATGGAATGCACGAACGCGCGGGTCCGCGCGGGATCATCGCCCAGATGCGTCTCGGGAGCCTCGACGGGGCGACCCAAACGAACCAGTTCCGGCAGTTTTCCCCAGGCGCCATAGACGTCGCGGTTGTAGCGAATCGCCCGACTCAAATCGCCCGGCATGCCCGCAACGAGATAGGCCGCGGCTTCGGGACTGTTGCTGTAGCGGGCGTCCTCCTTCTCCAAAAGGCCGAGAGCGACACAGCCATCCAGTAGCAGGCGCGTGCCACGCTCATCTAGATTAAGCGACTGGGCCACACCCGCTGCATCCGAGCGACCGGCTGAAGCTAGATGCTGAAAGACCCCGAGATCAGACGCCGAAAAGAGAACGCATGAACCATAGAACGCGTTGGCGAGCGCCATGATGCGATCGGGTTGTACCGTCATATCCATCTCCCTGCCTGCGAACCAACCGGACGAGCCGCCAGTGTCGAGCAGCGCGCCACAAGGGTCAAGCAGATGTTGGGCGAGCCCCTCCGACTGGGCGCATCTGCGATTCGTTGCCGGGCAGTGGATCCGAAGGATTCGCCATTCGTCATAATCGTAATCTTACTCGTAATCGTACTCGGATTACGATTACGAGCAGGATTACGA
>JABMPJ010000110.1 GCA_013203785.1 Lentisphaerota bacterium
ACTTTCTGAACTGTTCGACTGCCTGCGCTTGGGACCGGCCCGGCCGGTATCCATACGAATACTCCGAGAAGGTGTGTTCCCAGATCGCTTGCAGTACCTGTGCGCTGCACTGTTGTACGAAACGGTCCATCACTGCGGGTACCGGACGTGCTGAAGTGGCCACCGATGGAGAGTGTCACGCTTCCAGCGGCCACTCCCCATACCCGCAATGAGAAATAGTGATTGTAGGATGGATCAGGTGGGTCACGGGGGATTCGTGGCTAAAGCACGCTCTCCACGGCGGCGATGATCGTCTCTAAATCGATCAGTCGACCGCGGCCCTGGTAACCGCAGGCGAGGTCTCCTTCACCGACGTCGAGCACGGTGACACCACGTTCTTTGAGGATGGCGATGTTGGCCTGGGTGGCGGGGTGATCCCACATCTTGACGTTCATGGCGGGGGCAATCACGATCGGGACCGCGCAGGAAAGCAGTGTGCAGGAGAGGAGATCGTCTGATAAACCCAGAGCGGCCTTGGCGATCACGTTGGCCGTGCCAGGCGCGACCACAACGCAGTCCCCCCAGTCCGACAGCTCAATATGCGGCACTTCGGCCGGGGCCATCTCCGGAAACATCTCGCAGGCAACCGGGTTACCGCTGAGCGTGCGCAGGGTGAGCGGGCCGATGAACTGCGTAGCGGCCTTCGTCATGATGACCTGTACGTCCCACTCACGTCTCTTCATCAGACGCACCAGCTCGGCAGCCTTGTAGGCCGCGATGGATCCGGTTACTCCCAACACCACTTTGCTCATGTTTTGCCTCCCGCCTCACTCAGTACAATATCTCGAAGACGGAGAAAGGCTTTGTCCAGGTCGTCATTGATCACCATGTAACGAAACTCGCCGGAGCGAGCCATTTCAGCGTCCGCATTCTTCAGTCGCTCTTCAATCACCTGCGGGGCATCTTCGCCCCGTCGCTCCAGACGTTCACGTAGGGCCGCACCGTTGGGCGGGCCGATGAATATATCGACCCAATGGCTCGCGATGGGGTCATCCAGACTGGCCGCGTAGAGGGCCTCGCGGATCTGCCCCGCGCCCTGTACATCAATATCCATCAGAACCGAGTGTCCCTCGCGCAAGGCATTCTCTACGGTCGAGCGCAGGGTGCCATAGCGGTGCCCGTGCACAGAGGCATGCTCCAGAAAATCCCCGGCCGCCACCCGCGCCTGAAACGAAGACTCCGAAAGAAAACAGTAGTCCTCGCCATCGACCTCCTCGCCGCGCGGTGCCCGCGTCGTACAGGAGACCGAGTAGACCATGCCATCGCACTCCGCCAACAGTCGGTCACACAACGTCGTCTTGCCCGCCCCCGAAGGAGCGGAAACAACGACCAGGATAGGGGGAAGATCTCGCATAGTTGTCTACCGTCTACCGAGGGGGCACATTAAGCTTCTCCCCCCACTACTCCACGTTCTGGATCTGCTCCCGAATTGCTTCCAACCCGGCTTTGAACTGGATCACATGGCGCACCACCACCGTATCGGCGGCCTTTGAAGCAATCGTGTTGATCTCACGAAACATCTCTTGGCAGAGAAAGTCCATCGTACGTCCCACCGGCTTTCGATCGTGCACCAGCTTATCGAATTGCGCGAAATGGCTCCCCAAACGAACCAGCTCTTCGGTGATGTCGGACCGCTCAGCAAAGAGAGCCAGATCTTTGAGCAGAGCGGGGTCGTTGCGTACCACCTCCACCCCGGCCGTCTGTAGGCGATCGGTCAGTCCCTGCCGATAGCGGCGCACAAGCAGCGGGGCCCGCTTGGCTACGGCAGCCTTGTGGCGTTTCAGCCCCATCAGGCGCTTGACAATATCCTTCTCAAGGGCCGCCCCTTCACGGCACCGCATGGCGACCATACCCTCCAGTGCTTGGCGCAAGGCTTTGCGGGCCGCGGGCCAAATCCGGGTCGGTTCATCCTGGCGGGCCTCGCAACTCAGGACGCCGGGTAGCCGTGCCAGATCGACCACGGTGAGATCGCCACCGATGCCCAGCTTGTGAGCGGTCCGTTTGAGACGCCGCACATACTGGGCCGCCAGCTTCTCATCCACACAGGCCTCGGCCGCCTGGCCATCCGCCACCGTGCTGATCCGTAGGCCGCCGTTGATCTGACCTCGCGATACGGCCTTATGCACCTCGGCGTGCAGGCGTGACTCCAGCGATGAGAGCTGGCGCGGCAAATTGAGTCGCACGTCGAGCTGTTTGCGGTTGACCGAACTCAGCTCAATCTCGACCCGCAATCCGCCGACCGATGCCTCGCCGCGGCCATAGCCGGTCATACTGGTCAGACTCATATTCGACTCCTTCACACTCACGGGCCTGCCGTTTCAACGCTCAGCAAGAAGGATCAACGCGTAAGCGTCCCGCTACTGGCAGAGGAACAGCTTCTACAACAGAATATCTGACGGGCAGGGATCGTAGTAAGGATGTGGAGCACGTGGAACGCGCATGCCTCCCCCCAGTGTCATTTCTGGTATCGCGCCACAGTCGAAGCGTATCACAGAACAGAGGGGATCGGGTGCATCGTTCGGTAGTCCGGTAATGACAACCTTTCCATCGGCTTGCGTGAATGTGCAGGGCAGGCCTCCTTCTGTACCCAGCAGCGTTATCTGTTCCACGTCGGTGTTGAGTCCCGCCACGACCACTTCGGACCCGGGCCAGTGCCGCAGGAGGTAGTAGAGCGACCTCCCTCTCAACGTAAAAGGGCCGCTGTGCGACCAGTCGCCGTTATGGCCCGTGCGTTCTTCAAGCGAAAAGGTGAACGAATCGGTATCCTCCAGCGCTTCACCATAGCTACGCAGCCAGCGCCCGACAGATTCGATTATTCTGACCGACTCTTCAGGTATGGATCCGTCACCGCGTGGGCCGATGTTTAGCAGGAGGTTGCCGCGGCCTTTAGCGGCCGTTGCGAGCAAATTGATGACGGTGGAGGGGTTCTTCCATTGGTGGTCACCGCAGTGGTAGCCCCAGTTGTCGTTCAGTGTCATGCAGCCCTCCCATGGCCGCCAAGGCGAGGGTGCGCTCATGTGCCCCTCAGGTGTGGCAATATCGCCGGCCAGTCCGTTGCGACCGTTGAAGATAATATGTGGCTGGATCTCTCGAATCATCGCGTTCATGGCTTCGCCGCGCCACTGCTCGGCATTGAAGGGCCACCACCCGTCATACCACATCACGTCGATAGGATTGAAGCGTGTGACAAGCTCTTTGAGACGCGCAAATGTATTGGCCATAAACGCTTCGTAGGCCTCCTCACCTTCAAGTGCGTCGCAGGCATCGGGCTGGTCGGTCCAGTTGTTGAGGCTGTGATAGAGCGCGACTTTGAGCCCTCTGGCGCGGGCTGCTGTCACAAACTCATCCACGAGATCGCGGCCGCATACCGCCATCGAATTGAAATCCGACAGCTCAGTATCATACAGCCGGAATCCGTCATGATGCATCGTCGTCAGATTGACGTAGCGCATGCCGCCTGCCACAGCCAAGTCACAGATCCGTTCTGCATCGAACTGGTCAGGCGAAAAACGCTCTGCCAGGGCGCGCATCTCGGCGGCACTCAGTCGCTCACGATTCATGACCCACTCGCCGCGCGCCAGCATGCTGTAGAGCCCAAAATGCACAAACATCCCATAGCGGGCATTTACAAACCAAGAGTTATCCACATTCATTCCTCTGTACCCCTTTGTAGGTTAATCTCAACACATCTCCCCCACCCCTACCCCTCCGCCGCCTGTTTCTTCAAATAGGCTTCGATAAAGGGTTGGAGTGCCCCATTCAATACTGCGTTTACGTTTGAAGTCTCTTCACTGGTACGGTGATCTTTGACCATAGTGTAGGGCTGTAGCACGTAGGAGCGGATCTGACTACCCCACGCGATTTCGCCCTTCTGACCATAGAACTTTTCCATGTCCTTGCGCTTCTGATCGAGCGTCCACTCATACACCTTTGCCCGCAAGAGCTTCATGGCCTTGGCGCGATTCTTGTGCTGCGAGCGCTCGGCCTGGCAGGCCACCACAATCCCAGTCGGTAGATGGGTCAGACGCACAGCCGAATCGGTTGTATTTACATGCTGGCCACCCGCTCCACTTGAACGGTAGGTATCGACACGCAGATCGTCATCCAAGATATCGACCTCGACATCGTCCGCCACCTCGGCCACGACATCAAGGGCCGCAAAACTGGTGTGACGCCGTTTCTGCGAATCAAAGGGGCTGATCCGGACGAGGCGGTGTACCCCGCGTTCGGCCTTCATGTAGCCATAGGCAAAGTCCGCACTGATCAGGAGCGTAGCACTCTTGATGCCCGCTTCATCACCGGCAGACATCTCCATGACCTCCACACCAAAGCCACTATTTTCGCAGTAGTGCATATACATCCGTAGGAGCATGTCGGCCCAGTCGCACGACTCCGTGCCACCGGCGCCAGCATGCAACGTCAGGTAGGCATTGCTGCCATCCAGCTCACCGTTAAGCAGCGACTGCATCTCCAGCCGCTCAAAATCTTTTTCAGCCCCGTCCAAGCTCTCGCCCGCATCCCGCTCGGCCTGCGCACGTTGGACGGCATCCTCCTCAGCTTCGCCTAGCTCGATCAGCATTTCGGCATCTTCGAGTGCCGTGGCCACGGCGTTGAACGGCTTGAGAACCGCGCGATAGCGGTTCGTCTCGGCAATGAGGGTGCGCGCCTTGTTGGTGTCGTCCCAGAAACCGGGTTCAGCGGCCAGGGCTTCCAACGTAGTCACTTTTTCGCTCAGTTCAGCGACGTCAAAGATACCCCCGCATCTCGTCCAAGCGGGAACGCAGCGATTCGAGACGTGGGGTCATTTCATCCATCATATCGTGCTCTCTTTCCGGGATGCTCGCCATGCCATGAGACCCGCCACCAGGGCGATGACTGCAGCGGGTATGGCCAGGGGCCAATCCCCGTAGCGGGTGTAAAATGTTAGGGCCATGTTGTCCCGCGGGACGGCCACGGTCTCCGTTCGACAATCGATCTGCGCCCACTCCTTGCGCTTTAAAATTCCGAGCGAAGTCTCATCGATTTGTCCTGTGCTGTCAATGAAGCAGGTCATCCCCGTATTAGTGGCCCGCACGGCTGGCACCCGGTTCTCGACACAACGAAAGACACAATGACTCATATGCTGAACGGCGGCGGAGGAGCCGTCGAACCAGGCGTCGTTGGTCTGATTGATCAGCAGGCGGGCACCATTGCGCACCGCCTTGCGGGCCACGCCAGCGAAAGCGTCCTCAAAGCATATCAGACTGGAGAAGGAGACCCTCTGTCCCTGCGCATTGCTGACACGGAATACGGTCGCCGTCGTACCAGCGCTGCAGCTAAAGCCCAGCGGCTCGAGGCGCCGCACCCAGGCCCAGTGCTTATCGAGGGGCAGATACTCGCCAAAGGGAACGAGATGCTGTTTGCGGTAGCAGGCCAGGAGCGCCCCGTCCCCACCATAGAGGAAGCTGCTGTTGTAGAGTATCCAGTCCGAGAGCTCGGGCTCAATCGAGACGTCGTTGACATCCTCTGACGCATCACGTGGGTAGCGCCCGCCGATTTCCATCGCGCCAACCAGAAGTGGTGTCGAGGTCTCGCGCGCCAGCTGCTGAATAAAGGTATCCACCTCCTGATCGTCCGGCAAAAAACCCGGGACGGCCGTCTCGGGCCACACCACGAGGTCGATCCCAGCCTGTAAGGTTCGAACGATGTCCATGCGCTTCTCCAGCGCCGCGTATATTTCCTGACCGAAACTCTCCGGCCATTTTTTGAGCTGAGGAATGTTGGGCTGAATCGCCACGACGCGCAACGGGTGGGTCGTGTTGCGCCGCTCCGCACGCACGGTGCGCACGCGCGTTACGCCGCCAGCCATTACCAACGACAGGATCAACAGCACCACCATCAGCTCAACCTGGACCCGTACCCGTCGCCCCCCCAGATAGACCCCTCCGACGCGCACCAATAGCAGGGCGATCCCCGTGTTGACGGCCGCTACCACCGCAGAAACGAGAGGAACACCGCCCCATTCAGCTAGCTGTAGTACCGGCAAGTTACGATATTGACTAATGCCCAGACCGTTCCAAGGGAAGCCGGTTCCGAGCACCCCGCGGATATACTCAAAACCAACCCACAGTATGGGCACAATAAGTATCATCGATAGCGTACGGAGAAAAGACGGCTCACCCTCACGGCCAGGCTGGTTTGTCACGGCACCAAACGCCCATGCTGTGGTTGCCGCAAAGGCACCACTGAACAGCCCCATACAGAGCGCCATGGCCAACCAGGCCATTCCGGCCAGGAAAAAGGGGCAGCCCGTGCGGCCCAACCGCCACAGAAAGAAGAGCGTGATCAGCCAGAAGAGGATGCCGCTAAACCAGCCCCAGCAGAATGCCTGACGAGGTGTTGAAGCCCGTGCCAAAAGGATCAGGGGAACCAGCGCCAACCAGGCCGCCGTGGCCTCTCCCAGCGGAGGAAAAGCCGTCGCCAGCAAGACCCCCGAGCATATCGCCCCTGCCGCCCGCAAGCTGCGCGTTGTCAGAAATGGAAATGGGTTTTTCACAGCTCCCCTGGTTGGGTGTGAAGCCCCTTATGTAGCGTTGGCCGTCCCCGGCCAATGGTTGGCCGAGACGGCCAACGCTACAAGGGACATGGAGTCTCGTTCATTCGACAATCACCACTCACCATGGCACACGGCTTCACTCTCCATGGCATTTTTTGAATTTCTTGCCACTGCCACAGGGACAGGGGTCGTTGCGACCGACCTTGTCGTCGTCACGTTGCATGGTGGGGCGCGTGCCCGTCGGCGCGACAGGGGGCAAACCAGAGACCGTGCCCGGTGACATGCGGGGCGGCGGCATCCCACCACGAGGAGCCCCAGGCTGCGAAGGTCCACCGCCCAACAGAGACACCTCGTCGTGCACGAGGGTCTGAGGGAGGGCCGACAGGAAGGACTCAAAGGAATCGGCCGACGTGGTGGTACGGAAGGCGGCCGAGGCGATGTCCTGCTTAATCGTGGTCATGAGCTGACCAAACATCTCAAAGGCCTCGCGCTTGTACTCCACCAACGGGTCACGCTGCCCATAGGCGCGCAGGCCCACACCCTGGCGCAAGGCGTCCATCGAGCGCAGGTAATCCTGCCACTGCGAATCAATGCTCTGCAGAATGATATGCCGCTCCATGACACCGACGGCACCCGGATCCTCCATCTGAAGCTTCAGTTCGTAGGCCCGCTCGACCTTGCCGTAGACCCGCTTGGCGATCTCCTCAGAATCAGACGCCTCACTCAAATCCGATGGACGAATCGCGATCGGAAATGTCAATTGGACCCATTCAACGAAACGGCGCAGCGACTCCTCGTCTGGATCCGATGGCAGCCCTTCGGACTCCTCCATAATGACGTCGTGAAGAATGTCGTAGAGCTGCTCGCGCACCGCCTCGGCACGCACAATATCACCGCGAAAACCGTATATGACCTCACGCTGACGATTCATGACGTCGTCATACTCAAGCGTGCGCTTGCGGATCGAGAAGTTGTGCTGCTCGACGCGACGCTGGGCGGTCTCGATCGACCGGTTCAGCCAGCGGTGCTCCAGCTCCTGGCCTTCCTCCAGCCCGAGCCGCTCCATGATGCCGGCAATGCGGTCCGATCCGAAGAGCCGCATCAGATCGTCCTCCAGTGAGACGTAGAAGCGGGATGACCCCGGATCGCCCTGACGGGCACAGCGTCCGCGCAGCTGACGGTCAATGCGGCGCGACTCATGCCGTTCGGACGCAATCACGTGCAGGCCAGAGGGGTTCTCCTCCAGTTCAGCGCGCAACGTCTTGCCGCTCTCAAGACGCTCGTCGAGACCCAATTGCGATTCGATGATGGCGCGGTCGATCTTAACCACCCCCGCGCCCAACTTGATGTCTGTCCCTCGTCCGGCCATGTTGGTCGCAATCGTTACGGCCCCGGGCTGTCCCGCCCGCGTCACGATTTCGGCTTCGGCTTCATGGTTCTTTGCGTTCAACACGTTGTGCACGATGCTCGCTCGCTTGAGCATGCGACTGAGGAGTTCGGATGTATCGACCGTGACGGTGCCCACCAGAACCGGCTGACCCCGATCGTGGCACGCACGGATCTCGTTAATGACCGCGGCATACTTCTCGCGCTGCGACTTGTAGACATGGTCGTTTGCATCGACCCGCCTTACGGGACGGTTGGTTGGAATGACGATCGTGTCCAAGTTGTAGATATCGTGGAACTCGGCCGCTTCGGTTTCCGCCGTACCGGTCATACCGGCCAACTTATCATACATGCGGAAGTAGTTCTGAATCGTGATCGTGGCCAGGGTTTGCGTCTCGCGCTCAATTTTGACGCCTTCTTTGGCCTCCACCGCTTGGTGCAGACCATCGCTCCAGCGACGGCCAGGCAGGATGCGGCCCGTGAACTCGTCCACGATCATGACGTGGTTGTCCTGCACCACGTAGCCGACATCCTTTTCGTAGAGACAGTAGGCCCGAATGAGCTGGTCCACGTTGTGGATCTTCTCACTGCGATCCGAGTAGGTCTGTTGGACCTCCTGCCGTAGGCGGGTCTTTTCCTGCTCCGAGACATCGTCACCCATACCATCCAACTCCGACATGGCTGAGATAATGTCGGGCAGCACATAGGCTTCAGGATCAGTCGGGTTGAGTTCTTCGCATCCCTTCTCGGTCAGGCTGGCGTCATGGCCGCGCTCGTCGATCGTGAAATAGAGCTCCTCGCGAAGCTCACGGGCCTGCTCCTTGCGCATATCGGTCAACATCATGTTTTCGACCTGCTCATGGAGCTTGCGAATGGCCGGATCCTCCAGCATGTGCATCAACTGCTTATGCTTGGGCATGCCGTGGTAGATCTGATAAAGCAGGAATTGCGCGGCCTCTTTTTCATCGGCAGCCAGGTGCTTGCGTAACTCCTGAACCATGGCGTTGCAATGCGATCGCTGTTTGCGTACCAGCTGCTCAACGCGCGGCTTTAATTCAAAATACTGGTTAGAGGAATACTGAGCGGGGCCCGAGATAATCAGGGGGGTGCGTGCCTCATCGATCAGAATGCTGTCGACCTCGTCGATGATCGCATAGAAATGACCACGCTGTACTTGGTGCTGAGGCTCAAAAGCCATCCCGTTGTCCCGTAGGTAATCAAAACCGAACTCGCTGTTCGTGCCATAGGTGATGTCCTTGGCGTACTCTTCACGCCGCTCATCGGGCGACATCTGATTCTGAATGCAGCCCACGGTCAGGCCGAGGTATTGCAGGAGCACCCCCATCCACTGCGAATCGCGGCGGGCTAGATAGTCGTTGACCGTCACGAGGTGAACGCTCTGGCCTGTCAGCGCGTTGAGATAGAGCGGCATCGTCGCGACAAGCGTCTTGCCTTCACCCGTCGCCATTTCGGCGATCTGGGAGCGATGCAGCACGATGCCTCCGATGAGCTGCACATCAAAGGGCACCATGTCCCAAGACAGTTCATGACCCGAGACCATTTCGGAGGTGCCCACCAATCGACGGCAGGCATTCTTCACCACAGCGAAGGCCTCGCACATGATGTCATCCAGCGCCTCTCCGCCGGTCAGCCGCCCCCTGAATTCGTCGGTCTTGCCTTTCAGCTCAGACTCAGAAAGCGCCTTGTACTCCTCATCGAGTTCGTTGATACGGGCGACCAGCGGTGCCAGCTTTTTGATGTCGCGCTGGTGCTTGGTGCCAAAAATCTTCTGAAGCTTGGAAAGCATGAATCCTCCGGTGCAAAATAATGACGCCGTATGCTAGGCCACTGGACCGGCCTTGGCGAGATAATACACCCCGTCCGCGCGGGTCTCAGCGTTAATCCGATCAGACGCCAAAAGCCCCTCTATGACTCTCTGCGCTGCATCGTCGCTGAGCCCAAACGACGCAGCTATGTCGGCCGCCGTGCAGGGCCGACGGGCCACCATATTCACGATGTCTCCGTCGGAGCCGGGCGACATCGCCGCGGTCGCACTCTCAAAGCGTGCGATGATCTCCGCACGGGGCTCAAACAGGTTGGCTAAGTCCGCCAGTGTGGCTTCGGTCACAGCCTGCGCGCCCCTGTGCGCTGGCGGTCTCACGACGGTGTTGAGCTGCACCCGGTTCGGCGCCATGCTCGCCGCCAGCGTGGCGATCCGCGCCACATCCGCAGGAGCATCATTGACGCCCGCCATAACGAAGACTTCCAACCATATCTGGCCAGCATACTCTGCGCGCAGGGTGCGCAGTCCCTCAACCATCTGGTCGAAGCGCAGAGCACAATGAGCCCGATTAACCCGCTCGAACGACGCCTGATCCCAGGCGCTGAGCGACACCTTCACAATGGATGCCCGCGCGGCATCGGCTCGTACCTCGGGAAGGTGCATGAGAGCGCTGTTGGTCAAGAGTGCTGTGGGGATGTTGCAGCGCGCCGCGATGCCCGCCAGGATAGTCCCACAGCCCGTGTGCAGGGTGGGTTCGCCCGATCCAGCCACCGTAATTATATCGGCGACACCACCGCGCGCCAACCAGGCATCCAGCTCTGCCAGCACTGCTTTCACCGGAACATAATCGCGGCGTGTAATGGTGTGGCAGGTCGTGGCACCGACCTCGCAAAAAGGGCAGTCAAACGGACAGGTTTTGACCGGCACCAAGTCGATACCCAGCGAGAGCCCCAGACGACGAGAGGGCACGGGTCCAAAAAGGTACCGGTACCCGCCCTCAGGTGTATGTGGTGAAGCGTCCACAACGGGACCGACGGGGCGATGCACTCAGTCGCCAGCCGAAATGGCCTCGACCGGGCATTCATCGACGCACAGCGCGCAATCGACGCAGGTCTCAGGATCGATCATGTACTTCTCGTCGCCCTCAGAAATCGCTTCGGACGGACAGACCGGCTCGCAGCTGCCACACTTCGTGCATGAATCAGAAATCACGTAGGCCATGTTGACACTCCTATCAGATGTTGTGGTTGCCTCACGGCTTACCGTGAGAGCGGCTAAGATAGCCAAAAGCGCCCAAAGTCGTCAAGCCCTCTACTTACCGAGCGCGAGGCGGTCGGCCAGTCGATCCGGAAGACCGGCAGCAAGGATCTTGGCCTGGGTCGTGGCCAGGTCATAGGTCAGACGACGAAATTCTATCTCCTTGGTACCCGTATCATAGATCACGTAGGCGCAGCGAGGATCACCATCGCGTGGTTGGCCGACGCTGCCCACGTTGATGAAGTACTTGTGGCCAATCTCGACCTTGAGGGTTGTACACTCTCTTCGCACCACACGCCCAAGCTTATCAAAAACCACGGGCACATGCGTATGGCCGTAGAAGCAGACCGACGTGTGCTGGTAATTGAAATGTGATTCGGCCTCGAGCGTATCGAAGACGTACCCCCAGTGGTCCGGCATATCGAGCGTACTGTGTACGAGTGTGAACCCATCCAGAGTCTGATGCATCTTGAGATGACGCAGGTAGTCAATCTGATCCTGGCTTAGCTGCTCACGGGTCCAACTGATCACCTTGGCCGCGAGGGGATGAAAATCCTGCAACGACTCATCATGTGAACAGTAGTGATCATGGTTACCGCGAACGACGGCACAGTCGAGCTCGCGGACCTTGTCGAGGCACGCCGACGGGTCGGCATTATATCCCACTACATCACCCACGGAGACATAACGGGTGATGCCCTGCTCAGCCGCATCCGCAAGTACGGTGCTGAGGGCCTCCCAATTTCCGTGTATATCACCCAAGACCGCATAGCGGGCTGACTTCATGGGACGTAGTTCCGGTGCAGATTGAGCAAAGTGGTGGCCATGGCAAGGTCATCCGGCGTTGTGATCTTGATATTGGATGCGAATGATTGAACCAGCCGGACCTTCTGGGAGGTCAACTCAACGGCCGAAGCCTCGTCGGTGATCGTGGCCTTCTGCTCGGCGACCAATTCGAACGCCCGGTTTAGCAAGCTCAGTTTGAAGGTCTGTGGGGTCTGCGTCGCCCAAAGCTTGGAACGATCCACTGAACGTGTAATCGTGAGCCCCCGCTCAACATGTTTGACCGTATCCCAGATACGTACGGCCGCAACCCCCGAGCCGTAGCGCTTGGCTGACTGCACTGTTTGAGAGATCAACTCCGTGGTCACACAGGGACGCGAACCATCGTGTATCGCCACGATCTTGACACCCTCCGGCAGTGCCTCCATCGCATTCTGCACCGAGTTCTGACGCAGGAGACCACCGGCCACCACACTCTTCACCTTGGCACACCCGAACATATCGGCAACACCTTGCGCGGCAGCCATACGCCCCTTGCGTGCCACGAGGATCACGCCGTCAATGTCGTTACACTCCTCAAATGCCATCAAGGAATAGGCCAGCACGGGCCGAGGCCCAAGACTGAGGAAGGCCTTGTCCACGTTCGGCCCCATCTGATCACTTTTCCCTGCCGCCAGCACAATCGCATAGTTCATATCAGACACACTTCTTTCGTAAAACGCATGCTTACATTAGGTGCCCAAGCCCAAGCCCGTCAAGTGCTTTCGAGTGAATCGAGCCATGCGGGATGCTTGACATGCCGACACGATGCACTACGATTCACGAACTGGATACTGCAAAAAATAGATTACAGAGGAAAACCCCATGAATAAGACAGCCTTAAGCTTTTTTAAAGCCCTGATGGCCACCCCCACCCCCACCGGATGGGAGCATCGTGGCCAGAATGTCGTCGCCGACTACATGAAGACCTATGCTGACACTGTCGAGACGGATGTGCAGGGATGCGTGCATGGCGTCTTGAACCCCACGGCCAACGTGCGCGTCATGCTGGCCGGACACTGCGATGAAATTGGCCTGATGGTCCAATATATCAGTGACAAAGGACTTCTCACGATGACAGCCCTCGGCGGCGTCAATGTTCCCCTGTTGCAGGCCGAACGCATCATCATTCACACCGCGAAGGGGCCCATCCCCGGCGTTGTGGGCGTAA
This sequence comes from Lentisphaerota bacterium, assembly GCA_013203785.1. Classification (GTDB taxonomy): domain Bacteria; phylum Verrucomicrobiota; class Kiritimatiellia; order UBA8416; family JABMPJ01; genus JABMPJ01. The sequence goes on from JABMPJ010000110.1 coordinate 12,994, forward strand.
AGCCGATCCATTTAATGGATGCCAAGGAGCGTGAGACCGCCGTGACCAAGATCTACGAACTGTGGGTCGATATCGGTGCCAAAACTCGCAAGGATGCTGAGAAGGTGGTCGCTCTGGGCGATGTCGCCACCATTGATGCAGGCTGGACCGATCTGCGCAACGGGTTGGTGGCCTGCCGTGGTTTTGACAATCGCGTCGGTGCTTTCATCATCACGGATGTGTTGCGCCGTCTGAAGGGCAAGACCCTCAAGGTGGCCGTCCATGCCGTCAGCACGGTACAGGAAGAGGTCGGTCTGCGCGGTGCGCACACCGCCGCCTTCGCCGTGGATCCCCATATCGGTATCGCCGTCGATGTCGGTTTTGCAACGGATTACCCCGGCATGAACGAGAAAATTGTCGGCACCGCCAACCTGGGTGATGGTCCTATCCTGCACATGGGCCCCACCTATAGTCACAAACTGCTTTCGATCATTCAGAAGACGGCGACCAAGGCGAAGATCAAGACGCAGATTCAGCCTGAAGGCCGTGGCACAGGCACCGACGCCTACGCTATGCAGATGACCCGTGGTGGCGTGGCCGCCGGACTCATTAGCGTCCCCAGTCGCTATATGCACAGCCCGGTCGAGACCATCTCGATCAGTGATGCAGATGCCTGTTCGCAGCTCATTGCGGAAACGATCATCGGCCTCACCGGTCGTGAGGTGTTTACGCGCTAGCTAGAACCGGTCCGATAAAGGGCATCAAGGAGGTTGGGACAAATAACCTTGAACCTTGAACCCAGAACCTAGAACCTCACGTGCATGCCAGTGTCGTGTCATTTTCTGGGATGGGATCGTCCGCTTACGGAGGGGGTGCGCGACTTTCTAATTCCGGTACTGCCGACGGGACCGGTCGACTTGGAGCGCGACCTCGTGGTGGTGCCCACGCGCCAGGCCGGGCGCCGTCTGACCGATGCGCTCGCGCTACGCTGCGGCCAAGCCGGAACCGCTCTCCTGTCGTGCCGTGTCGTTACGCCATCGGTCCTCCTCGGAGCGGCAGATAGCCCACGGACGGTCGCTCGCCCGCTGGATGTGCAGAGCTGCTGGATCGACGTGCTGAGTGCGATCAACATCACAACTCTCAGCGGTCTCTTTCCCTCCCCTCCCGCCCAGGTGGATGCCGAATGGGCTCTGCGCTTCGCCGGTACCATTGAGGATCTGCGACGTGCCCTTCTGGATGGGGGACTCACCATCAGTCGACTCGTCGCCACCCGTCCCGATGATCTGGCTGAACTCGATCGCTGGCGGGATCTGGCCCTGCTCGAGGACGACTACTTGGCCCGCCTGAGCGCCATGGGCCTTGAGGACCCGGTCCTGCAGCAGCTCGCCGCCGCTGAGCATCCCCAGATCGATGCTATCGTGCAACGCATCATCGTGGCAGGTGTCCCCGATCCGACAGAGCCATCCATTCGCGTCCTCAGCGCCCTCGCCGAAAGGCTGGACCTACAGATTCTGATCGCCGCTCCCGAGAGCCACGCCGACGCATTTGATTCATGGGGACGCCCCCGCCGTGAGATATGGAACCAGCATTCGATCGCCTTTGCGAACCCCGATCAGCAGATCCTGCTGGCCGCCACACCGGCTGACCAGGCAGAGAGGGCGATCGAGCTACTCCAGCGTGCCGCCACGGCAGGGAACCAGCCGGCCGCCATCGGCACACCCGATCACGATCTTATTCCGCATATCCAGTCTGCACTCCTCCGCCACGGCGGTGCCGGGTTTGACCCCTCTGACAAACCCCTGCGCGACCACCCCCTCTTCCACCTGACTGAGGCCTTCGTCAACCTGGCCTCCGACCGGAGCTACGCCGCCCTCGCCCAGCTTCTTCGTCAGCCCGAGCTACTGAGGTGGATCGAGCATGGTCAGCGCGGTCGTTCCGCCGCCCTTTTGCGCGCACTGGATGACCTCCAAAATGAACACATCCCATGGGACCTGAGCGCAGTGCGCCACTGGCTCAGCGGAACCGCAGCCGACGCCCCCCTCTCTCAGACCGTCAACGGGATTGCCGCACACCTGCCCGCTCACGGCGCGCCTCTCTCCGCGGCCTTGCGCACCTTTATGCAAGCCGTCCTCGAGCACCGTGCCGTTACGGCCGGATGCGCCGAGGATGATGAATTTGAGCGCGCCGCGCGCGGCATCGATAACGTCCTGCACGAGCTGGCCGCAGTGGAGTCACGCACCCCCCTCCCCCTCCGCAACGCCGCGCTGCTTCTGATGCGCCGCTTGGGCGAGCTGAGCTATAACCGTGAGCGCGATCCGGCTGCTATCGATCTCGACGGTTGGCTTGAGCTACCCTGGAATCCGGCCCCCACGCTGATCGTGACTGGCTTCAACGAGGGTATCGTGCCCGCCGCCCCTACCGATAGCGCCTTCCTGACCGATTCATTGAGAACGCTTCTAGGAATGCGCAATGACGCCGACACACTCGCGTGCGATACGTTTCTGCTCCAGACCTTGATCGAAGCACGCCGATCCCACGGGACACTCACTCTGATCGTTGGCAAAGTCACCGACAGCGGCGATCCGCTACGGCCCTCGCGACTGCTGTTGCGCTGTCCGGATGACGTCCTGCCCGAGCGGGCCGCGATGCTCTTTGCCGACGTGTCAGTGCCGCGCAGCCGACCGGCACCCACGGTCGCCTTTACGCTCAATCCAGCCCCGCCGGAGGATCTGCCGGCCGACCAACATATCCCCACGGCCCTGTCCGTCACGGCGTTCAGGGATTATCTGGCCTGTCCTTTCCGCTTCTATCTCCGCCGCATTTTGCGCATGGAACCGCAGGATGACCGCAAGCGTGCCCCCGATGCGCTCGACTTCGGCATCATGGTCCACGAGGCCTTGCAACGCATGGGAGAGAACGAGGAGCTGCGCACCTGCAGCGATGCCCGCCTGCTGACCAGCTTTCTGACCGAACAGGTCGAGCGCTACGTCACGCGACAGTTCGGTGCCGCCCCCGCCCTACCCATCCGCATGGCCATGCACGCCGCCCAACAGCGACTCGAAGCCGCTGCCCACGTGCAGGCCACGCTCGCAGCCGACGGATGGGAGATCATCGCCGCCGAGACCGCATTCAGCCGGGAACTGGGAGGACTGACGCTGAAGGGCAAAATCGACCGCATTGACCGCCACCGCGACAGCGGCGCCCTGCGCCTGATCGACTACAAGAGTAAGGACACCTCCGAATGGCCTGCGGCCACCCACCTCGGCACACAGCGCGAAGATACGCCCGAGTTCGCACAGGTTATGGTCGATGGCAAACCGAAACGCTGGATCGATCTACAGCTTCCCCTCTACGCCATCTTCGGTGTCGAGGCCAGCGAGACCCCGCCGGAGCCAGCCTATTTCAATCTCCCGCGCGCCATCTCCGAAACCGCCCTACTGCCGTGGCCAACCTTTGATGCTGACCTGGCCTCCTCCGCCCTCGACTGCGCCGAAGCCGTCACCGCCCTGATCCGGGCGGGCACCTTCTGGCCCCCCGCCGAGCGCGTCGACTATGACGACTTTGAATCCCTCTTCCACGACGGTCTCCACGGATGGAAGGAGCTGGTCTCATGAGTAGCGCCTGCCGAGCTCCGTTGATCCAATCTGAACATCGAACATCGAGCGAAGAGGTCCCCGTTTCGATGTTGGACGTTGGATGTTCGATGTTCGATGTTCGTTTCATTTCTCCTGCTGTGTTCATCTGTGTTCATCCGTGGTTCCATCCCAAAGAATCTCCCCATGTCTGATTTCCAACACAAAGCTATCTCCGCCTCAGCCGGGTCAGGCAAGACCTTCCAGCTGGCCGACCGCTTTGTGCGCCTCCTCGCTGCGGGGGTGCCGCCGGATCGCATTGCGGCCCTGACCTTTTCGCGCAAGGCCGCAGGTGAGATCTTTGACCGTATCGTGGCCCATCTCTGCGCGGCCTGCACCTCTCCCGCCGAAGCCGCCGCCGTCGCCACGAGGATTGGTCTACCCGCCACCTCCGTCGCGGCCTTCACGGCCGCCCTGCGCGCGATGATGGATCATTTGCCGCGCCTCCATATCGGCACGCTCGACAGCTTTATTGTTGGCGTGCTGCGCGCTTTCCCGACCGAGCTGGGGGTCCCGACCGATTTCCAGATGCTCGATGAGAACAGCACAGATGCGGCTCGTATGCGCGAGCGAGTGCTCGACCGCATCTTCAACCCCCTCACGGTTGACCAGGAGATCCAGGCCCGCTTTTTCGAAGCCTTCAAACAGGCCACCTTCGGTAAGGAGGAGAAGGACATGGAGCGCTACCTGCACCAGTTCGTGCAGACCTACCGTGCCTTCTACCAAGTCCTGCCCCTCAGCGACGCCTGGGGCGATGAGTCCGTGATATGGCCTGCCGGATCGCGCTGGCTGGTACCCACCGAGAATGTCACCGCCACGGCCAACCGTCTCATTGAACAGATCGAGGCCAAGGAGTGGCCCACCAAGTTCTCCGAGAGCCTGCAGGAACTCGTCATGGCTGCCGCCCACCACACGCCCGCCTCGCACTGGAACGGGACGCTATGGCGCAAGACCATTTCCGTTCAAATCATGGAGCAGCTGCCCGAACTGGAGCACGGTCAGCTCTCGATCTCGTACAACCGCAAGGTCTACGAGCTTGACGCCGGTATGTGCGCCGGGCTTCTGACCGTCTTGACCCACATGCTCGGTATCGAACTGCGCAACGCCCTGCGGCGCACGGCCGGCATCCACCAGCTTCTCGACCAGTTTGAGGTTCACTATGATGCTCTGATGCGCCGCTCCGGCAGTATGACATTTGCCGATGCGCAGTACCTGCTCACCGAAGCCAATCGCTATAGCGATGGTGCCTGCCTCAGCCGGTTGGCGGGCGTTGAGGGACGGCTCTATATTGACTACCGCCTCGACTGCAAGCTCGACCACTGGCTGCTAGACGAGTTTCAGGATACCAGCGATCTGCAGTGGGCCGTCCTGCGCAATCTGGTGGACGAAATCCTGCAGGACAGCAGTGCCACGCGCAGCTTCTTCTATGTGGGTGACGTCAAGCAGGCCATTTATGGCTGGCGCGGCGGCAACCCCCATCTCTTTGGCGAAATCCTCTCCGATTATGGCAGCCGGATCACCGAAATGCCCCTGGCGACCTCCTACCGCTCCGTGCCCGCGATCATTGATACCGTCAACGCGGCCTTCGATGCCCTTCCCGAGGAACGTCTGGGCGCGGCCGTGATCGCACAGTGGAACCAAACATGGCACCACCATGACTGCGCGCCGCACCTGCACGGGCGCAGCGGATACGCCACCATCGTTGAGCCCCAGCCCCCGCTGGGCCAGACCAAGCCCAGCGCCGACGACCGCTACCACACCGTAGCCGCGCTCCTGCGGGAGATCGATCCCATACGACGTGGCCTCGAAACCGCCATCCTTGTGCGCCGCAACGAGACGGGCCGTCTTCTGGTGGATCTCCTACGCCAACGCTGCCCCGACATCCCGGTCACACACGAAGGCAAGGCGACACTGCGCGGGAACGGCGTGGTTGAATTGATGCTTTCTCTGCTCGCCTTCGCCGCGCATCCAGGCGATCGCTTTGCCTGGCGCCACATCCAGATGAGTCCGTTAAACGCCCACCTCCAGGCGGAAGGACTGACGCGCCACTCCCTACCTCTCGTGCTGCTCAGCGATATCCATGCGATCGGTTTCGGTGGGTTCGTACGCACATGGGGCGCGCACCTCACGGCGCAGCATCCGCTTGACGCCTACGCGCAACACGGCCTCAACGATCTGGCCGAAGCTGCGGTCCTGTTTGATCGCAGTGGCGACTGCGATCCGGACGCCTTCCGCCAATTCATAGATAGCTACGCCCTGCCGGCCACGCCGACGCCACACGTCGTACGGGTCATGACGATTCACCAATCCAAGGGCCTCGGCTTTGACATCGTCATCCTGCCCGAACTCGACGGTTCCGACATCACGAAAGATCAGCGGCGCTCCATGCTGCTAAGCCGCGATGAAGAGACGCGACGCCCTCAATGGATTCTGAGCCTACCCAACACCACCGTCACTGCGGCGGACAGCACGCTCGCTCGTCGACTCGACGCCGCCGACGTTGAGAGCTGCTTTGAGAATCTTTGCGTGCTCTATGTCGCCATGACACGCGCTAAACGCGGTCTCTACGCCGTCACCAGCTTTGCCGGGCCCACCGCCAAGAGCTTCACCGGCAGCGAATTCATCAAGCAGCAACTGCGCGATCGTGAGGAGCCCATCACAATTGATGGGTGTCCGGCCACGCTACTCTACGAGTCGGGGGAACGAGACTGGTATCGTGAAAGCCCCATCGCGGCACGCGATCCTGCGCCAGCTGTTGCGTCCGCACCCAACGCGATTGCCGCCACAGGGTTGCAGCCACTGCAGCGCCTCGAGCCGTCATCGGGCGATCGCACGGCCCGTGGGGCCGCGTGGCTGTTCAATGAAGCTGCACGCGACGTGCTGGATTTCGGCAGCGCCATTCACGAGCTCTTTGAACAGATCGAATGGATCGAGGAGGCGGATGTCGAGGCCATCGTCGCCCAATGGCAGACGACCACGCGGGTTTCCGCCGCAGTGGCCCGCGACGCCTTGGCACAATTTCGCGAGGCGCTCATCAGCCCTGAGGCGATCCAAGCCTTGAGCCGTCCCGCATCACCCACCCGTCTCTGGCGCGAAAAGCGTTTTCATTTTACGAAAGAGGATCGCCTCGTGAGCGGCGTCTTCGACCGCGTTGCCATCTCGCTGGACGAGAAGGAGCAGCCGACAGCCGCGATGATCCTCGATTTTAAGAGCGATCAAGTCAGCAGCGACAGCGAACTCAGCAAGGCGACCGAGCGTCACCGTGAGCAGCTCGCCCTCTACAGCGAGGCGCTCGCCCGCATTCTATCGATCGAGCCCAGCCAGATCACGGCGGGACTACTCTTCACCCGCCTGGGCCGAGTCGTGACTTGTTAGGGCGGCAGGGGGCCGACCATTTTAGGTGCGCACAAAAATCCAGCAACTGGGTTAATAGCAGAGACGCATGCGGGGTCAAGCCCCTCTTTCAATGTCCAACAGCCCACAAGGAACTCCCAATATCCAAGGCGGCGAGAAGAGGGAATGGTGTGCCTAGGTGCTCTCCATTCGCATTACTCGCTCGCTTGCCTTGTTCGGTTGGATATTCCTTGTTGGCTATTGGACATTCAATCAGGAATGATGCAGATTTGGGCTTAAATCTGAATTTGTGGGTTTTTCCAGGAGACCATCTTCGTGCTTGCCGCCAACAACAAAGCGTGGCTAACTTGGGGCACATAGTGAGCCTCCCATCATGGGCAGGCTGGTGAGCGGCTTGGGCTGCAGAAAGGACATCATCGTGAAGAAAAACATCGTACCGATCGTCTGTCTCCTATTGGCGACATATCTCGTGGGCGGGTGTGCAGGCAAGTATGCGGACGTCAAGAAGGCGAGCAGTAAGTTCACCAAGACGACCGAGGCCTATGTCGCCGAGCTCGACAAAGCGAGCGATGCCAAGAGTGTAGCCAAGGCCATTAACAGCTATGCCGATGCCATGGAGAAGATCATGCCCGATATGCAAAGACTCTCCGAGAAGTACCCGGAGATGAAGGGCAACGGGACACCCCCAAAGGGCTTGGAAGAGGTCAAAGCGGAAGCCGAAGCGGCTGGCAGAAAAATGGCAGGCAGCTTCATGAAGTTGATGCCTTACATGAACGACCCGGAGGTCCGCAAAGCCCAGGAACGTTTGGGTGCCGTCATGGCGCGGCCGTAAAGACTCGTCCGCCCTTTCATATGGATGGCTGAGCACCGCATCTGGGGCAGGAGCGACCAGCCGCTATCCATGGGTCACAACATCCATTGCGATAGCGGCCCACTCGGTCAGGCGCTGCGGTTCATAGCGGACGGTGCTGATGTCCTTCAGGATGAACTCGACAGCGCAACCATGTGCGCTGCACGCCTCCATCGTCTCGCACAGGTCTCTGCGAACGGCATCGTGATCGAAACGGCTCGTGGCCACCAGCGCCGGACTGGGCTTACGTGAGTAGACATAGTCCGTGCCAATTTCAGCCGCGCCGCGCGCCTGGTTGACCCAAGGACTCATCGATATCTTGCGCACGTTGGGGATCTGGCGTACTTCATCCATCTTGGAGTCCAGCGGCTCACAGCAGCCATAGTATACGAGGCCAAACCGCTCGAAGATCCGCCTGACATAGTCGACCTCAAATTCCTTGTACATAGCAGGCGACACGCTTCCCAGCATCTGCGCGAGGCCACATCCCCAGATATCCTGTGTGCGCGGTTCACCGGATTCATGGTCCGCGGAGGGCAACTCGTCGGTATAGGCACCTGTACAGTGAATCATCGTCTGCGGGCCAGAGAGCAATCCCTGCGCTTCGAGCTGGTCGAGCATGCTCAGGTAGCCATCGGTCATGCGGGTCAGCATGCGATGCACAAAGTCCGGACGGTCCACGAGCGCATAGAGTGCATCCTCGACACTCATCCAGGTGGAGATGGGGTCCCACAGCGAGGCAAAGGGGAAGCATCCGTCAAGGCGGACCTCCAGGATGCCATCGAATAGCTCATGGGCAAGCGCGAGACGTTGCTCGGTCTTGGCCACATCGTGGCTGATCTGCGGTGCGAGGATCTTCTCAAGGTCCGCATCGGTCTCAAACTGGTTCTCGTAGAGGTGTCCCACCACAGAATTGGTAGGATCGGTGACGGCGACGGTATCCTTGCTGCCGATTCCGAAGCCCATACCGACGACCGCCTTGGGGACAACCATAAAGGGCTCCACAACCCTATCGACGGGAAAGTGGTGCCAGTGGTACAGGATCTGGCGCAATTGGCTCTCGTACTGGCGACACGCCTCCTCCTCGCACCGCAGGGTCAGCTCATCGTCGAGGTTCATCTCGTTCCAGCAGACCTGATCAATCATGACCATCGGCCGCTCCATGGCCAAGCCATTGAGCTTCCGCCACAGTCGACGCTTCTCCTCTTGAACGGGTAACGCAGCGAGCTCGGCAACCTGAGACGCCAGCGCCTGAATGATATCGCGATCTTCTCGCTTCACTGTGGTCATGTCTTGGCCTCCGCTGTTAATTGCCACCCAAACTGACGATATCGTCCTGGTGAGAGGCGTCATCGCTGTCTGGCCGAGGGTTGTGCTCCCACCGGCCCGTAGGATCTTCCCCTCGGCAGATGATGGCATGGACACTTTCTTTCCAGTGCTCGTCAACGATGCGCACCTCGGGTGGACAGAAGCGGAGGGTCAAGCCACAGCGGCGTCGGTCGGATGCGTTTGGCTCAGATCCGTGGGCCAGCATATCGGCATGCAGCGAGATCTGGCCCGCCTTGAGGATATCGGAGACGGGCTCACCCAGAGAGGCGACATCCACGATCTCCTGGTCCAGAACAGCGGGACCCTCCGCAGCCCGCCAACGGAGTGGCCCCATGTCATGGGTACGGGGAATGAACCGCATCGCGGCGTTCTCCTCGTCGGCATCATCGATGGCGAGCCACACCGTAACCGTGCGGGCTGGCGACAACTTCCAGTAGCTCGCATCCTGGTGCCACGGCACGCGCTTCTCATCATGGGGCATCTTGCAGAAGTAGTGTGTCGCCCAGCAGATGATATTGGGTCCCACGATGTCCTCCACCACGTCCAGTATCCGCTCCGCCATGCAGAGATCATAGATCCCCGCGCAGCGCGTCTGGTAACAGTTGAGCGCATAGGCATTGCGCCCTTCAGACTGGGCCAGCAGGCCATTGAAGTAGGCTCGATTCTGCTCGGCCTCGCGTGGCGAAAAGAGGTTAAGCGGAAAAAGATATCCCTCGCGATTGTAGAAATCCACCTGCGAGGGCGTGAGGGTACGGGGGGCCTCATTGTTGACAGGCTTGAACGAGAGGTCAGTGTTGTGTTTTGTCACGGAACAATCTCCACTTAGACGAATGCTCTGCTTGGCCATTCGAGAGAACGATACTTGCCTCGTATTGATACTTCTTGCAGTTCTTTGACAATTTATTGTTCTATATTGATATATGAAGCGAATGCACTTTCATCTGGATGACTTTATAGGAAAGGGGGAGTGCTTCCACTTCGGTCGATCCCGTCTGGAACGCACCCGACGTCCACTGAGCGTCCACGACCACAACTACGTTGAGTGTTTCTGGATCACGTCAGGCGCGGCGCTCCATTGGGTCAACGGTCACCGCCTACGCCTCACGGAAGGGAGTATGGTATTCATGAGGCCGGCCGATTCCCACGCACTCACCGGCACATCCGCCGAGCACTGCATCACCCCCAACATCGCGTTTCCTTCTGCAACCGCCATGCACCTGAAAGAGCGCTATCCCGAGACCTGCGCCGACCGCTATTTCTGGTCGATCGATGCGATGCCCGCGGTGGTATCTCTGGACAGTCGCGCCCTTCAGCAGCTCGGAGAACTCGAAATAGAGATCGAGCGAGGCGATCGCTCACGCCTCTCGGTTGAGCGCTTCTTGCTTCAGCTCATCTGTCAGATCCTGCGCGAGCCGGACCATGTCCGTCCGGGCACGCCAGCGTGGTTAACCCAGGCCTGCCGAGCCACGGCCGACCCACAGATCTTCAGAGCGGGTGCCGCTGGCTTTGTTAAGGCGGCCGGCCGTGCTCACGAGCACGTCTGCCGTTCAGCCCAACAACATCTCGGCCTATCGCCATCCGCCTACGTGAATCAGCAGCGCATGAACTGGGCGGCCCGACAGCTCGCAGGAACAGACCGGCAAATCATCGAGATTGCGGGCGACTGTGGCCTCGACAATCTCAGCCATTTCTACAGGCTCTTCCGCACCCACCACCACACCACACCGCGCCGATACCGACTGCTGCACCAAGCGAACATCGTGTAGGAACGTCATAGGGAGCGCTCCTCTTTCCGCATCATGACTCATGCTCGAGCTTGCCAAGGCGGTGCATGCTTTCCAGGTCATCCGTGTCCTGTGGTCGGTATTTCGCGATTGTCGTCCTGACCGCAGCAACCGATGCCTCGTCGGCACAGCCCAGCATGCGGCTGATGTCCGCCAGGTCCTGTAGTCTCCCCGACTCAAGCTTCATCAACACGAGGAAAGGCAGGCTGACGAAAGGATGGCTATCGGCGTCTCGCACCGCTGTATTCAAGGCATCGCTCACCCACGTGCCGTCCAAGGCGATCACGTCCAGGATACGTCCTTTCGGTAAGCGCCATGAGCTGCGGCCAATCGTCAGCGGCCCTGCTCGCTCACACCCCGCAGCCTCCAGTCGGGCTTCGACCCGCTTCAGATCCTCGCCCAAGATGAGGAGGTCCGTATCGAGGGTCATACGCTGAGGCATATAGAGTGCCGTTGCTAAACCGCCCACGATGGCATATTTGATGCCCTCTAGATTGGGAAGTTCCTCACCGCAACCGTACGAGGCATGCGCTTCACGGACCAAGGCGTCTAGACGGCCCGAACCTGGCGCCGCTCGCCGCCGCGCCATCTCCAAAAGCCGTGTTCGATCCTCTCTTTTCATAATAGGAAATAGACCCAGAACCGCTGGCTGGGTCGAGCCCTACCGGAGGAGCCAGGGCCGTTTGTCACGGCTGAGACATGACTCATGGGGCGAGCCTCAGATTCTCTCTTGCCATCTCTTCGGATTGCGCTTCGCATGAAAGACGGAAAGAACGACGACACGCTCGTCGTCCTCAACATAAGAAGATTTCGTAAGGAAAGCGGCGCGTCAGTGCGCGACGAACAGTGCGATGCACCCGAGGAAACTGGTGTGGAGACCTCAGAATCGAGTTCAGAATCGCCTCCACGCAGAGCAGGAATTCGGCCCCCAAGCCGGGAACGCAGTCCTCGTACCAATCGAATGCGTCCGTCAATTCCACTTCTGCTTCAGGACGGACGATGAGGCGTAGCCTCATCTCCTGCTCCGGATCCGTTCCCGCACCATTCCCCAGGGCGCTCCCTCGTTCGGGTCTTGGTGGTACGCATTCAGACGCTTGTCCAACTCCGCCCGGTCTTCCTCGGTCAGAGGAACTTCATCAGGCAGTTCGGCAATGCTGTCCCAGATATCCTCGACCATCTGGATGCGCTCGGGAACGCTCAGGCTTATCACATCTGCTATAGCGAGTGTACTCATGATGAGGGTACCCTAACATGGGGCCGGTCAGCCTTCAATCTTTTGCTTCTTCAAGGATCAGGTTTATTGCGCCCGACAAGCTGTTGAGTGGTTCGGATTTGCTCTTCCCTTGGCCGTTGGCACCGGGTCGAGCGAGGGTCGCACCTGGATTTTGGATTTGGGCGGTTCAGTAGTGACCAATGACCCCATGAAGACAACCCCTCCGCCATTCAAACCACCTTCGACTGGCACCCAGGAGTGGGTAGCCAGCCGCGTCGGTTTGCCTCTCTAGTCTTTGGGGCGCATGCTGGCCAGGGGGGAGAGGTATCCGAAGTGGGCCAGGCGCTTGGAGATGATCTTCATGTCGCCTTTCAGCACGGCCACCCGCAGGCCTTCCACTTTGAGACTGTGTTTGCGCAGGATGGGGTCGGATGAAAACAGGTGACGGATTTCCTCGTCGCTATCGATTCTGAGCACCACGCGATCCGGCTCGAGCTCCAAGGGCGCTATTCGACTCAGAGAGCTCTCGAAGAAGCGTTCCCAAAGCGGGGGTGGCGTGTCAGAAATGACGCGACGGAAGAGGGTGATGCGGGCTTCAAGCTCCTGGCGCGAAGCGCAGCCGCCAAGAAGTGATTTGTGCGTCATGTGGTAGTGGCCGGGCGTGAGGGCCGCCATGAACTGCTTGAGCGCCAGCTCGGTCAGGGGATCGATATCGTGACAGGTGGCGAGCAGTCGGGCGTGATCAAGCACCACGACGGCGTGGCGTGGTTCATCACTCTCAATATTGTAGGTCTTGCGCTGGCCGAACACGTACTCCCCCAGCGGGGTCAGCCGTATCCCCCGCAGTCCGTCGAACGGGCTGAGAAAGGGCTTCTGGGGGCGACAGTAGTCGTCGTTGTGCGGGACGTCGTAGGCGATTTCGGCCATACCCAGAGCGGCGAGGAAGAATCCGAACCCCTTCAGCAGTGGCTTTACCGCCAGTGCAAACTCGTTGCGGTGGGTGATAAAGACGCGATCTGGCCAGTCGTCTTCGGTCCGGCTCACACGCACATCGAAGCCTATGGGGGAGTCGAGAAACAGACTAGGTGCGGCGTCGCGCAACTGGTGGTAGCGTTCTATATTCCTGAACGAGACCCAGCGGTTACCGGGCAATTCGGCAAAGCAGGCCGCCACTCTCTTCACGCCGTCCTTGTCATAATCGATCCAAGATCGCCGCGCGCCCAGCAGGTAGTCTTGCAGTTCCTCTGCAAAGAAGGCAGGGAGAGCCATCAGGACCTTGAATAGCGATTTCACGGGAGCAGCCTCAATGGAGGCCAGGAGCAACTCACGCGCTTTAGCCCCTGCAAACGCCATGGCGCCCACGAGCAGTCGCGTGCGCAGCAACTCCAGGTCCTTGTCGGGCGCTTTCTCGAAGAACTCCGTGCCGGGGGTCATGTCCCGTATGTGCCGCATGCAGGGCCGGGATATCTTTTCGGACTTGGTGTATTTGAGATGCCCCTGCTGGATGTATTCGGCGACCAACTTCATATCGCTGACGGCCCGCTGTGCGCAAGTGTAGCGCATGGCACCGTCGACCATGTCATCCAGCGGCAGCAGCTCGAAATCATCCGGGGGGGGGGTAGCGGGTTTTAAGACACGACGAAGTGCAGGCGGCAAGCAGACCTGGAAGTTCGATTTCTCCGGCGTGCTATCGCGGGCGTAGCGATAACCCCAACTGCGGTCCCCGTCTCTTGTCAAGCAGACGAATCCCTGCTCCTGCCGCAGGACAAAGGGATCGTAATACCACTCCCGCTTATCGGGGTTCACGTCGGCTAGCTTGATCCCGAGCGCCTCTTCCGCATCGGGCAGCGGCATCTCGTTCTGCCATACCAATAGGCTGAGTGCGGCCTGGGTCTTATCGGGAAGCGACTCATAGAAGAGTCGGCACATCTCTCGATTCTCAAGCACCTCAAGAAGGAGGATGGCCAGATACCCCTTCTTCGGAATTTTGGCTTTGCCATGGAGTTGTGCATCCTCTACCTGGCGCAGTGTGTCGGGGTGGGCTTGCACCAGGCGCTCAAGACTCACTGCCCAGATCCATTTTAGAAACGTGGCGGGATACAGATTGAACAAGACCGCTTCGAGTGGCCCGTCCATGTTTTCCTGTTGGGTGAAGTGGGTCGGCATGTGGTGTCCTAACCAAGCATATCATCAATGTCTTGTTCGGTGAGAGCCTTCAAGGCCACACCATCGCTTGAGATCACTGAATCGAAGAGCGCCTGCTTACGGGTCTGCAACTCCACAATCTTCTCTTCAATGGACTCCCTGGCAATCAATTTGTAAGTGAAAACAGATTTGTCCTGCCCAATGCGGTGGGTCCGGTCGATCGCCTGCACTTCTGCGGCCGAATTCCACCAGGGATCGAAGATGAAGACCATGTCGGCGGCGGTGAGGTTCAGCCCAACACCGCCGGTTTTGAGCGTCATGAGAAAGACCTTTGTGGCGTGTCGTATCTGGAATTGCTTCACCAGTGCTTCTCGGTTGCTGGTGGCACCCGTCATGACCAGGTGCTCGATCCCAGATTCCGCAAGATCGGAGGCCACCGCTTCAATGGTCGCCAGGAAATTCGTAAAGACCAAGGCCTTGTGCCCGTTGGAGACGGCATCCTTCAGCCGATCCATGAGGACCTCCCGCTTGGGCGAAATAATGGAGCCCTCGCTCTTGGCTTCCGGGATGGATGCTATCTGCCGAAGCTCCATGAGGGCTTCCAGAATAAAGAAGCGGCTTTTCTGCATTCCCTCGTCCGCAATACGCTGCTTAATGGTTTGGTAGTAGAACCGCCGGCGGGCGTCGTACATCGTCCGCTGCGTGTCGCTCATATCCACGTACAGAATCTGGTCGATCTTATCGGGCAGGTCTTTGAGCACATCACGCTTCAGGCGACGCAGGATAAAGGGGTATATCTTCCTGCGAAGCTCACGGGCGGCATCGCGGTCATCATGCTGATGGATCGGCACGGCATAGTCGCGATTGAACTCCGTCGCGGAACCGAACATGGCGGGGTTCAGAAATCGGAACAGAGAATAGAGCTCGCCCAAGTTGTTCTCGATCGGGGTCCCGCTCAAGGCCAGGCGGTGCTTGGCTTTGAGCATCAGCACAGCCTTCGTCGTCTGTGCGTCACTGTTCTTGATGGCCTGTGATTCATCGAGGATCACATAGAGAAACTGGCGCTTCATGAAGGCCTCGATGTTGTTACGCAGCATGCCGTATGTGGTCAACACCAGATGACGTTGCATGGCCGACTCCAGATCGCGCGCGGCGCCGTGGTAGACCTGGTGCTGCAGGGCGGGGCAAAACGCAGTGATCTCTCGCTGCCAATTGAAGAGTAGGCTGCGCGGCATAACCAGCAAGGAGGGAGTCTTCTGGTTGGGATAGAGCCGTGCCAGCAGGGCAATCGTCTGAATGGTTTTCCCGAGACCCATGTCATCCGCCAGGCAGCCGCCCAGGTTGTGCTCATGCAGATAGAGAAGCCATTTCAGGCCGTCCAGCTGATAGGGTCGAAGCGTGCCCGTTATGGGTGGCATCTTTATCCGCTTCCGCGGAAGGTCGTTGAAGCCCTGAAAGACCGCACGGGCTTTGGCGAAAGAGGCCTCCGTGGCGTTCTCGTCGATCAGATCTTCAATCAGGGGCAAATCAAAGAAGGAGACCTTGACGCCTTGCTCGTGTTTATGAAAGAGGCGCTTCAATTTGGAGAGATAATCGGAGTTAAGTACGGCGTGCGTACCGTCACTCAGCGTCACATAGCGGTTCTTGCGGTGTTGCGCCAGGACCTCTAGCAGAGAGAACCGTTCGCCTTCGATCTCCAGGTCGGCATCGCCCTCCAAGAAGTCGATGCCATAGCCCATCTTGAGCGTCAGCTTGGGAACAGCGGACCTCACTTTGTAGGTGCTCAGTGTTTCCGCGCCCAGGAGCGCATAGCGCTGGGCCAGATCCGCCAGCTCATGCGTCAGAAATCGCTCCGCCAGATCCTTTCCCAGCACAAAGCCGCTCTCGTCGGCGTAGAGCAGCGCGCCGCTCTTGTCATCCAGAGCTTTCTGATGAGCGGTGAGCCGTCGGGTCAGACGCTTGCGCTCCTCGGTCATGGAGCTATAGACCACGGTGCGCACCACGATGGTGGATTCGGCCTCATTGATCGCGGCAACGCGTGTTATATCGTACTCGCGAACAAAATCTACAGGCAAGCGTGGCAGTGTATGCACCACGTCCAGATGAAGCGCACCAGATTCATCTACCTGCTCGAACATGAGGGCGACCGAGGCAGGGGTATCCTCGCCGGCGACGACCCGGTAGTCGCCGTACCGAACGGAGACCCCTGTGAAGTGCGAGAACAGCAGGGAGAGGGAGCGTTCCAGCATGGGTTCCGGCAGCTGATCATTGAAAAGCGGCAACAGTCGGCAGTTCTCGCCCATGGGAGACGTTTCATAGATCTGGGAACCAAGCAACACATGCGTTTCGTTGATAATTTTGAACCCATCGAGGTCGGCACGCTCCTCTCCTTCACGCACGAGGGTGAGCTGCCCCGTGATCCACACAGGAGCCCGGCGGGTGTCCGCAACAAGGTCCAGCATGAGCTCGGCGTGATCGGGCGCGAATGTGATTGCCCGCATATCAGCGTCCACCAGTGCATTGCAATTCCGCAGCAGCCACATCAGATGTCCGTGCGTATGGAGGTATATGTGCTCGAGATTCTCATCCCACCCGACAAAAGCCTCTTGGCGCTCGCGGGCCGCATTGACGGCCTTGAGAAGGTCGCGCATGGCCCCCCGACAGGCACGGTGGTCCATCTCGCTGGGGCGGCCCTTCTTGTCTACGATCTCAAGATAGGCTCCGCTTTCGTCAAAAAGCAGCTGTATAGCAGGCGCGCCTCCACCAGCGTTCGTGGATGAAAGCGGACCATCCATGCGCCGAAGGGCACTAAATAGGGGAGAGCCCATGTGTGAGTCGTCCGATATGGCCATGCGAGGTTGTACACGCAAATGCCCGGTGACCTCAAGCCCGCACGTTCAGCTTGACGCACGTCGGGGCACGGGTAATCCTGATGTGATGAATACGAAGGAGACAACAACACTCGACTCGGCGCAAGCCATCCTGACCCGTCTGGTCCAGTGTCCAAGTGTGAATCCGGCCGGTCGGGAGCCTATAGCCCCCCCCTACGGGGAAGGCCGCATGGCGGCGTTGCTTTCGGAACAGCTGAAAGACATGGGCGGTGAGGTTAGGACCGACGAAGTGCTACCGGGGCGACTCAACGTTTGGTCCCGATTTGCGGGCAGAGACCGCTCACGCACCATATTGCTCGATGCCCACAGTGACACGGTCAGCCATCTCCATATGAGTGTGGATCCCTTCGGTGCGGAGGTGCGCGAGGGGCGGCTCTTTGGGCGAGGCGCCTGCGACACGAAGGGGCCCATGGCCGCCATGCTGCTAGCCCTTGAGAGCGCCGTTCGGTCGGGACGGCTGGCGCATGATGTAATATTTGCTGCGACGTGTGATGAGGAAAATGGCGGCCGCGGGGCCAGACACCTCGTGACAAGAGGGCTTCAAGCGGATTTCGCGATATCGGCAGAACCGACCGAGCTCCAGCTGGTTTGGCGCCACAAGGGCATCCAGCGCGGACGCATCACCTTGCACGGCATGGCCGCCCACTCCTCGACCCCCGCACGCGGTCACAATGCCATCTATCCTGCCGCGCGTCTGGTCGGTCAGCTTGAGGCCATGGCGGCCGCCCTCTCCGCAGGCAAGTCCGATGCTGAACTTGGCACGGCCACACTTGCGGTCACCACGATGCATGGAGGAACGGCGGCCAACATCATCCCCGACAGCTGTGTCTTGGATGTAGACCGGCGTGTGCTGCCCTCTGAAGACATCGATGCGATCAGGCTGGCGATCGAGGAACTGGTTCATCGCGCTTGCGCCGCCGACCCCTGGTGCACCCCGTCAATCGACTGGACCCAGCACTACCCCTCGCTGGGGAGTTCACCCACGGCCCCCGCGCTCCTGGCCCTCGAAACGGCACTGCGAACTGTAACCGGCACGGCGCAGCGCAGCGTAGCCGCCTATGGCACCAATGCTGGCTTCTATGCCCAGGCAGGCATCCCCTCCGTGGTCTTTGGTCCGGGCAGCATTGCGGACGCCCACACCGCTGCTGAATCAATCTCCCTCGCCGAGGTCGTCAGCGCTGCCAAGGTGATCGAGCAGTTCCTCTGCACACCCATCGTGGACACCCAATAACACATCGCGCCGAAACGCATGGCTTTCTCGCCTTGCTTCAAGGCCTCGTTATCCTCTATCTTCGCGCAGGTTACGAATAGGAGGAGCGTGTCATGAATGATCAGGACGGTGCTGTAGAGCCCTACGACGAAAATGCGACAGACGTAGGAGATCCCGGAACGGTGCCTCCGAAGATCGAGGAGCCGGAGACCGAAGCGTCTCAAGAATCAACTGCCGCCAAGACGAAAAACATGTTGGGCTCCATGGGCGATTACTTTTCGTCCGCTCGCTTCAACCCCCTCGCTGTGGTGGACCTGTTGGATGACGTGATCGACTGGGCACGCCGGGTTTTTCCGATGGAGACATTCGACGGGCTCGCCTCAGCGCTCGTCAAATACGGGCACTTGGCGCTGATTGTGGCCGAAATTTCCTGTGTCGTTCTCGGCCTTACGGCGGCGATCAAGCTCGGCAACTGGCGCCTCCTCCCGGCTGGCGTGGGGGTCGGTCTGCTCCTTGTGATCCTGCAGTATACGGCCAGCCGCTTTATGGATGCGGGACAGCGACTGCTGGACAGCTCGCCCAGCCGCCTTGGGTCGACGGCCTTCATGGACTGCCTGGCCCTGCTCATGGAAGTCATTGGAATCTGCCTCTTTTTCACCTACTGGATCCAAAGCGGATGGGGCGGTTTTTTTGTGGGACTCACCATGTGGGCGCTGTGCGACGCGATCGCCTATGTCGCCCTTCATCCGGCCATGGTCAACATCGAGGTCGGCGGCGAGGTGCGCGCCGGTGAAGAAGCGATCGGTATTATGTCCCTCGGCGTTAAGACCATCGTACGACTCGTCCCTATGGCCTTTGGCATTGGGGCCATCCTGGGCACGGTGGCCCTTATCGTCGGCACCTTCGGATTGATGAAGAGTGGTGATCCTGATAGCGCCCTGTTGGCCCTGCGCCTGATTGCGCTCTGCGTACTGTTTCCCTTCTTGAGCTATATTCTTTTCGCCTTCTACCACCTCCTGATCGACTTGCTGCGCGCCATCCTGGTGTTGCCGCAGACTTTGGATAAATAGGAACATTCCACATATGAAGATTACGATTGTTGGAACCGGCTATGTCGGCCTGGTGACGGGGACCACCTTTGCAGAGATTGGGCATGACGTCCTGTGCATCGACAACGACGCCAAGAAAATCGGCAAACTAGAAGCTGGCGTCATGCCCATCTACGAAGAGGGACTCGAAGCGATGGTCACGGCCAATGTCGCGGCCGGGCGCCTTAAGTTTTCCACGTCCATCGCCGAGGGCACCGCGTTCGCTGAGGTCATCTTCATCGCGGTCGGCACCCCTCCGGGCTATCAGGGCGAGGCCAACATGTCCTACGTGGAGAGCGTGGGTCGCGAAGTGGCCGAACATATGACGACCTATCGGCTGCTGGTCGAGAAGAGCACGGTCATTGTCAACACCAACGAGCAGCTCACCCGGACGATGAACAAGTACCTCAAAGGGGACATCCCCTTTGATATTGCCTCCAACCCCGAGTTCCTGCGCGAGGGCTCCGCGATCAAGGATGCCTTCAAACCCGACCGCGTCGTGGTGGGTGTCGAAAGCGACCGCGCCGGTGATCTCCTGCGCGAGATTTACGCCCCTATCGTGGAACGCAGCGGTTGTGAGTATCTACAGATGGATATCGCCAGCGCCGAGCTTACCAAGCATGCCTCCAACTCCTTCCTGGCCATGAAGATCTCCTTCATCAACGCCGTCAGCCGGATCTGTGAGCTGACCGGGGCCGATATCACGAAGGTCGCGCACGGCATGGGCCTCGACGCGCGCATCGGCACCCATTTTCTCAACGCAGGCGTCGGCTATGGTGGCTCCTGCTTCCCCAAGGACGTCGATGCCTTTGTTCGTATGGGCGACGAAGTGGGCTACAGCCTCGACCTTCTGAAGGAGGTCCAGCGCATCAACGTTCAACAGCGTGAACATGTCATGCGCAAGCTCAAACAGGAGATGTGGGTGCTACAAGATAAGCGGGTGGCTGTGTTTGGTCTCGCCTTCAAGCCGGGCACCGATGATATCCGCGAATCACCCTCCCTCTACTTCGTGCCGCAATTGATCGAGCAGAAGGCCCAGCTTTCGCTGTGGGACCCGATCGCACGCGAGAAATTCGACGAAGAGTTCCCGGGCTTGACGTACGACGACGATCTGCTTGCCTGCGCCAAGGATGCCGATGTGCTGCTGATCCTGACCGATTGGCCCGAGATCCGCGCCCTCGACCTGGCGGCTTTGAAAGCCACGATGCGTTGCCCCATCATCATCGACGGGCGCAACATCTTCGACGTCGCCCAAATGGCCGAACTTGGATTCACCTACCATTCGGTGGGAAGAGAGTAGATTCAAGGGTTGACCTCCTCTTGCAAGCACGGCATCATGCGCGTTCGTCTTTGACTGATGGACCCGTTTTGCTGTCAACCGGGGTTCTGGTCTGGAAGGGAGCGTGATTAGAGACTGTTATGCAAGTAAAAGTAAAACGGGGAGAACCCGTCGAAAAGGCCCTCAAGCGGCTTAAAAAAGTCATGGATAAAGAGGGCGTGATGAAGCAGCTTCGCGCCAACCGCTTCTTTGAGAAACCCAGCGAGAAAAAACGCAAGAAATCAGCACGCGCCCGTTCACGGGCGGCGCAGGATAGCTAGTCCGTTGCTGCAGGCGTTTAACGTAGTGAATTCCAATAGGGCTCCTCGGCAGCAACTGTCGAGGAGCCTTTCTTGTGAGCCCCCACAATGAAGTTCTCAGTCTCCACCCACTGGAATGCCTTCGCGCACGATAGCGGCGAGGGCATTATTGACGACATCCTCGAGCTGGGACTGGATACTGTCGAGCTGGGTTATGATCTGAGGATGGACCAGGTCCCCGGTATACGACGTCGCGTCGAGGAGGGCGCTGTGCGCGTCCGCAGTGTACACAACTACTGCCCCACCCCGGTCGGGGCCATGCGCGGCCATCCCGAGATCTTCCTGATGAGCAGCGAAGATGAGCGCACGCGCAACAGCGCCGTGCTCCACATCAGCAACACGATTCAATTTGCAGCCGAGCTCGGTGCCGAGGTCGTCGTCGTCCACGCTGGCCGTGTCAGCATGCGCCATCTTTCTTCCAAGCTGCTGCGCCTTTACGCCGACGGCGAGCAGTATTCCAAGCGCTATGAGAAGATGCGTACCAAGCTATTCATGAAACGAGAGAAGCTCGCCGCTGGCTGCCTGGAGCGCATCACAGGCTGCCTGACCGAACTGCTGCCCTTCCTTGAAAAGCACAATATCCGTATGGGGATCGAAAATCTGCCATCGTGGGAGGTGGTCCCCAATGAGTCGGAACTGATGCAGCTCATGGAAACATTTGACTCTCCGCACATTTGCGCCTGGCACGATACTGGACATGGTCGCCTGCGTGAAATCCTGGGGTTCTCCAGCGCCACGCGCTGGCTGGAGAAGTATGGTTCGCGCTTGACTGGCATGCACATTCACGATGTATCGGCCGCCGGCCAGGACCACGTCATGCCGCCCCTAGGCACCATGGATTTTACGGCTTTCAAGCCCTTTATCCGCTCTGATATGGTGCTGGCCTTTGAGCCCGCTCCAGGCACCCCGGCCGCCGAGGTAAGCGAAGGACTTCGCATTGTGGGCGAGGCATGGCGTGACGACAGCAGTGCAGGAGAAGAAGAGCGATGAAGGTGCTGATTACCGGTGCGGCTGGCTTCGTGGGGAAACACCTCATTCATGAGCTGAGGGCCCACAACCACAACTGTATCGCTTCTGACCGAGTAATCGTGAACCCCGTAGCAGGTGCCATGTCCAACGAAGCCGTGGATATCTGCGACGGCACGGCCGTGAATGAACTCATCGCGCGTACGCAGCCCGATGCCTGCATCCACATGGCCGGCATCACCTCTGTGAACGAAGGCGCGGTCAACCCCGACCTCATGCTCGCGGTCAACGTGCGCGGCACCACCAACCTGCTCGACGCGATCCGCGTCCATGCGCCTGAGACCCGCCTGCTCACGACCTCGACGGCACACGTCTACGGCACCCCTCCGCGCGATCAGGCCTTGACCGAACATTCCCCACTCGCACCACTGAGCATGTATGCCATTTCCAAAGCCGCGGCCGATTTGGCGACACTGGCCTACGCCAACCACTTCGGTCTACAGGCCATGGTTGCGCGCCCTAACAATCACACCGGGCCAGGACAACAGACCCGTTTTGTGGTGGCCGCCTTCGCCCAACAGGTGCGAGATATTGCGGTGGGTGCGAGCGAACCGGTGATCCGGGTGGGCAATCTTGAGAGCGAGCGCAACTTCACCGATGTACGCGATGTCGTCAGAGCCTACCGGCTCCTGATTGAGGCCGGAGAGCCCGGTCAGGCCTACAACGTCTCATCCCAACACACCGAACGGATCGGCGATATGCTCAAGAAGCTCTGCCGCATGGGGGGCGTCTCTCCCCGCTTCGACAGCGACCCGGATCTGGTCCGGCCGACCGACTGGTCACCGCGTCTGGACACCACGCGCTTGGAACAGGTCACGGGCTGGAAGCCTGAAATCAGCTTTGAAGAGACGCTGCAGGACATGCTGAACGTGACGCAAAAGAAGACGCAACCATGAAAAAGAAGATCGGATCACTCCTACAACTCGTGATCGGCGTGGGCCTGATCGTCTTCATCTTTGCCCGCATGGATAACCGGGCGGATATGATCGAGGCCTTGCGCACCGGCGCACGCCACTGGCCCATGATGGTCCTGGGTATTGGCGGGTTCTTCTTCTGCCTTCTGCTCTGCATGATCCGCTGGAAGCTGCTCCTCGATGCGCGCGGCATGCGGCTCTCCTTCGGGCGCATTTTTCAGCTCTACTTTGTGGGCCATTTTTTCAACTCCTTCATGTTTGGCTCCACTGGCGGCGATGTGGTCAAGGCGTGGTTCGTCACGCGCGAGATGCCTGACCGCAAAACGGAGGCAGTCGCCACCGTCTTTCTTGATCGTCTCATCGGCCTCTCTGCGCTGGTGATTCTGACCGTGACCATCATGTTGATCCGTCTTCCTTTCTTCCTCGCGCATGAGGCCACACGATGGTCGCTGGTTTTCTTCGGTGGCCTGCTGCTGGGGATGATTGGCTTTCTGGCCGTCACCTTTGGTCACAACTGGCTGGAGCAGTGGAGCTTCTTCAAACGGATAGAGGAGCGCACGGCTCTGGGTGCCATCATCACGAAAGCCTACACCACGATCCGCGAATGCATGAAGCAGCCCGCGCTTCTGGCCAAGACGCTCATCATCTCGATTGTCAACCATCTGATTCTAATCTGTTGCGCCTACTTCCTGGGACGCGGACTGGAGATCGACCTCAATCTGATCGGCTATCTAACCGTGTTTCCGGTCATCAATGCCGTGGCCGCGATACCGGCCACGCCGGGTGGTCTGGGCACGCGCGAGACCGCTGCCATATTTCTTCTGGGCGTCCTGGGAGTACCCGAAACGCGGGCCGTTCCGCTCTCGCTGCTGGTCTATGGTGCCGTCCTCTTCTGGAGTCTTTTCGGGGGCATTATATACATGATCTATGTAGCCCAGCATGGCAAACGCGTGGGGGATATGTCAGAGGGCGGCGAGTAGCGCCGCCGCAAGTGCTGGCAGGCCAGGGTCGCGTGCTCCCATCACGAGCAGGCTGTCACCTTCACGCGCCTCCGCTGCGATCCACGCCGGCAGGGCGGCGGGCTCCAGAACCAGCGCAGGTGCAGTCCCAGTCTCACGCATGCGCTCAACCAACATTTCAGAGGACACCGAGCGATCCGCTGTTCCGCCCGCATCAAAGACCGGCAGAAGAACCAACCTGTCGCCGTCCCCACACAGCGCGTTGAACGTTTCGGACAGAGCCTCCATCATCAACCTGAGCGGACCGTAGCCGTGTGGCCGCCAGACGGCCAATACCCGCCCTCCGCCCTGGCGCACGGCCTGCCACGCCGCCGTGATTTTGGCCGGGTTGTGCGCATAGTCATCGAAGACCCGAATCCCGCGGGCCTTGCCTACGCACTCCAGACGACGATGCAATCCGGGAAAACTGGCCAAGGCCAACGCCACCCGATCGAGCGGACAACCCATTCGCTCACACAGCCGCACCGCCAACCAGGCATTGGCACCATTGTGACGGCCGGGCAACGGGATGGTGAAGGCATGATCAGCATAGCAGAATGTGCTCGATCCGGCATGGACCTCGGGATCGAACCCATCCATTAGCACCGGATCATCCACCACGCTAACAGCACCGACTGCCGCACGCCGCGCGAAGAGGCGAAAGAGGGCCCGAGCCTCATCGACGCCAAAATGGTCCTCGGAGACGTTGGTGACTACGCCCCAGTCGAAGGTATAGGCGTTGAGCGTGCGGTCGCTCTCATCGGCCTCGATCACCCAGAGATTCGAGGCCCCCATCCGCACATTACCTACGCGGTTCGCCGCCCGCCAGGCGGGAACGATGGCCCCATTGACGACAGTGGGATCGAGTCCCAATTCCTGAAACACCCACCCGATCATGCCTGTGACCGTGCTCTTACCCGACGTACCAGTGATGGCGACTACATGCTTACCCTCAAGGCAGGCGGCCAATACATCGGAGCGATGCTGCACGGCCACCCCGTGACGCTGGGCGGCGAGGAGAGCCGGGTTGTCCGCTTCTATCGCGGTACTGTGTATGACCCGTGCCGTCGCGGGCGTAATGGCCGCCCCATCCTGCGGGACGAGTTCAACGCCGGCCGCAGCCAGAGCGCTGCATATCTCGGAGGAATCGCCATCATCCCGACAGCGGTCGGATCCCGTGACTCGATCCCCGCGTGCCAGAAGCAGCTGTGCGAGCGCACTCATCCCGATGCCGGCCACACCCACCACATGGCTATGCTGCGCTTCGTTCATGCATGGAACTATAGCAAGAGATCACGCGATAACAACAGCGGGACCTTTAGAACCGATAGGTCGCGGAGAGCGATGCGTGCAGGCGGTCGCCGAAACCAGCTTCGAGATCGATCAACCAGTGCGCATTCAGACCGGTGGCGATACCCACCGCGCCATTCCAGCTCTCTTTCTGCTCAAACTCAACCTTGTAGTCGACCATGCCAAAGACAGGAACCGTGATGTTGCCCTCATGTCGCTCCTCCGCCTGCTGGAACATACCGCCGACCCAGACTGCGCCGTAGCGACCAGCCCACCCCAGTCTGGGCTCGACGATCCAGACCTTCACGCTGGATGTGCTCGTATCCAACTCCGTCTCCATCATGGCCGCGGTGAGCGAGAGAAACCATGCATCCCATCCGCCCGCTAGTGTAATACCCCCACCGTAGACCACGCCATCGTAGTCGACCGAGAGTCCCGGAATGAGATCCGTCTCCACGTCTGTGGTTCCATCTACGCGCCCCAAAATCCCGAAACAATTCAAAAAAGGGAGTACCCACACATCGAGCTTGAGATTGGTCTCTCTGACCTCGTTATCAATTAAGATGTTCTCAAGTGCCGCCAAGTCATCCGCAAGGACATTGACTTTGAGGCTGGTAAGGTTGTAGCCCTGGTTCTGATAGTAGTAATTCACCCCCACACCAAACGGGAGCGGTAGACGGTTGTCCGGGAGGACGGACGACGTCGTCACCGGCTCAGATTGTGCTAGCGTGACGGCGCCCATCAGAAATAGAATCACTGCATACGGCCTCATGGTATCCCCCTTTCTTATAGCGTGAGCCTATCACAATGCCACGGGCAGACCAGTGCGTTTTGGACTCTCTTCGGAAAAGGGCTTTCAGAATCGGCCGCACTTCGCTATACCTCACGCACGTCACAGAGGACACGGGCTATGCTGGATTTGGGATTGATAGAGATAGCCGCCCGAATTGTGAGCGGAACCCTCATCGGGTTCTGCATCGGATTGACCGGCGTCGGCGGCGGCGTGTTGGTGATTCCGACCCTGACGCTGCTCTTTAAGCTTCCGCCATCCACCGCGGTGGGCACGGCTAGTCTGTATGCCTTCCTGACCAAGGTGGCCGCGACGGTCCACCATTGCAGACTCAAAAACATTGCCGCACGAACGGCGGCGTGGTTTCTCGTGGGTGCCGTCCCAGCCACGATTACGATCGCGGCTCTAATCACGCGGACGCTCGCTCGACTGGAGGGCGATTCTTCTGCCATACAGACGTTTCAGGGCAACCTGAGGCTTTTCATCGCCTGCCTCATCCTCCTTTCCTGCGTCATGCTCATCGTCAACATGATCCGGGGCCTACGCCGTACGGACGAAGAGCGAGGCCCGAGTGGTTTGGCCGCCGCGATTGCGGTCCGGCCGGCCCTGCACAAGCAACTGGCGATCGGACTCGGGGCTCTGGTCGGCGGACTCATCGGTGCCACCTCTGTAGGCGGCGGAGTCATCATGGTTCCATTGCTGATCTTTGTCTTCGGTCTCTCCTCCAGCCAAACAGTCGGGACCTCAATCCTAATTGCGGCCGTGCTGACACCGGTGACCTCGGCGATATACCTGATCGGTGGTGAGATCGATCTCGGAACCGCCATCAGCATGGCGGCCGGTTCGATGGTCGGGGTGCCCTTCGGCAGTCGGCTCTCCGTACGCCTCCCCGAGAACACGCTCAAAGCCGTCGTCGTGGGTGTCGTGGTCGTGGCCGCACTTCTCATGCTCGCAGGCAACGGCAGCACCTGATATCCGAAGGGATACTCGTCACTCGATCCATCGCAGAGGGGGCAACCGTGGCCGGACGCACCTTAGTCGGTTGCGGACCGTGACTGACCCGGGGTGACGCGCGACGTCAGCAGGCGACTTTGATCACGATTTTGTGGAGGCGGCCCTCAGCCACCATCGGAGCATGCGCGTCAGCGGGATAGAAGATGGCGAACTGCCCGGTATTGACCTGCACCCAGCTATCCGGTCGGTCATCAAAGAACTGAAGATCCTTCTCCGCATCGTAAGGGGCTGAGGGCTCCTGGCAGGTCCCACGCGGCTTCCAGCCCATGGTTTCGGGCCCAGTGAGCACCACCTGAATATCGATATAGCGGTTGTGGACCTCCAGAGCGGCCTGATCTACAGGACGGCCAGCAGCACGCATCACCACGGCATAGAGAGTCTCGCCACTGATATCAAGACGCCCATCAGGCAGCTCCGACAGGTCCGGACGGGCAAGAAAGCACACGGCATCTGCAAAGCGTGGGTGTAGGGCGGCGTAGTTTATCAACTGCGGAAGGTCATCGAGTATCATGCGGCTTGTCCCTTTCTTTTGGCCATCATAACAGGCCGTAGAGGCCCTTCGTCAACACCCGAGCTACTGACATGCAACGCGGATTCAGCGGGGGCTTGATAGACGACGCGTATCGTGCAAGACTACTCCTCCCAACCTACAAACAGGGAGCCACAGATGAAGATGTCCGTACTCAGTCGAATCAGCACAACCATCGTCCTCACCGCGTTCGTGACTGCGGTCGCATCGGCGACCAGCGCCCCTACGATTGAGAAGCCCGCCGTGTTGGAGGATGCGATGATCTCCATCACCGTCTCCGATCTCCAAGGAGTAATGGACGGCATCGGCTCCGTCGCCGTCCAGGTATCTCCGATGATGAATAGCGTGATGCTGAAAAGCTTGCTGGGTATGCAGGTCGGTGATCCACAGCTTTTAGGTCTCCCCCCCGGTAAAGGCCTCGCCATCGTTGCAATGGACCCACAGCACGTTTTTGGCGTCATCGAGATCGCTGAGGCCCAACTCGCAGGCTATACGGCCAAGCTGGAAACCATGGGCATGCAGCACCGTTACCAGAAGGGTCTGCTGGTCGTGGCCAAGACCGCCGAGGCGCTGGCCACAGGTATCGCTACGGCCCCAGACGTAAGCCGCACGCTCCTGGCCACGCGCAGCCCAACGCTCCGTATCGCCATGCAACCGGCCGCCTATATCGCCGCCAACCGCGAGCAGATCCAGGCCATGCTGGCGATGCTGCCCGCGACCATGGCCACGAGCATGCAGGCCGCCCAGCAGGCCAACCCCTCGGTCAAGGCCCCTAATATTTCCCGCATCCTCGAAGGCGAGCTTCTGGTCCTGCTCTCCATTATGGAGCAGGTAGCCGCAGTCGAGGTCATTCTGGCCCCGAAGGACGGCTCCCTTCGTATCAGCAAGGTCATCGATCCCATGGCGGGGAGCCGACTGGCCGCCCTCTGCAACGCCCCGACCCGCAACCACTGGAATAGCAGAGTCCAGGCCGCAGCCAGCCGGGATGGTGCCATTGTCGTCGACTTCTGCATTGAGAACACCGAAGCCCTGGCCGCATTTGTAGATGCCGAAACCGAAGCCCTGATCAAAGCCATGAAGCTCGAAGGTGCCGTGAGCGCCAGCATCCGGACCTTCACGCAACAATACATGGCGCTCTGTGGGGGAACGATTTCGGAGAGCATCTTTGGCGGCAAAGAGCCCGGTCTCAACATCGATTATGTGATGGAGATCAACGATGAATCAGCCGCCTTGGACCTGCTCAGGAGCATGTCATCCGAGCTGGAGGCTAGTGGCTTCATGAAGCTGTATGCCGACATGGGCATGCCCATATCTTTCAGCTTTATGGAGAACGTGCGTGAGTACAAGGGGGTCAATATACACCGCTTCAGCACCGGCATCTCCATGGAGAACATACCCGCCATGCAGCAACAACAGATGGCCGCCATGAACCTGACCAATATGCAGTACGAAGTCGCCATACTTGATGGCGTCATGGCCTACACCATGGGCGAAACCATGATGGGCAGTGTGATCGACCGACTCCAGACACCGCCAGCGACGGCGCCGTCTCTGGCCGCGCGTGTGATATTCCCCGATGGTGGCTTCTGCTATAGCGACATTGATATGGGTCGCTACATGGCCTTTATGACATCGTTCGTGCCCGCGATGCCCAATAACCCCTTAGAGCTGATGGCGCCGCTCCTTAAGGACGCCGCCCCGATCACTTCGGCGGGCTATCGCAACAATGGCCGCTTCGAATGGGGCCTACATATCCCGGGCAGCCTGCTGCAAAGCATTGGAAAGGCGGCCATGGCCATGCAGATGCAACGCCTGCAGACCCGACCGGCCCGGCCACCGCAGCCCGCCCTCCCTGCCCACCAGCCATAAGGTTGACCGAGGTGCTATATTTCTGAATGTTTAGCCTTAGAAGGGAGCGGATATGGGGACGAGGATGTTGGGGTGGATGGCGCTGTTCATGCTGGTACTAACGGGCACCACGCTCGCGGCCGATGCCACTGTAGCAGCCGTCGAGGTTGACACGGGAACGACGGCCTGGATGTTGACCGCAACGGGACTCGTACTCCTCATGGTTCCTGGCTTGGCCATGTTCTATGGAGGACTGGTCCGGACCAAAAACGTGCTGGGCACGATGATGCACAGTTTCGCGGCGATGGCTATCGTCGGCACCCTCTGGATGGTGTGCGGCTACTCAATGGCCTTCGGTCCCAGTGTTCTGGGTGGATGGTTCGGATGGAACTGGGACTTTTTCTTTTTGAAAGGCATTGACGAGTCGATCCTGCCGGATTCGCGTATCCCGGAGTACGTCTACGCCATGTTTCAGGGCAAGTTCGCCATCATCACCCCAGCCCTGATCGCGGGTGCCTTCGCAGAACGTGTCAAGTTTCGCGGCTACTGTATCTTCATTGCCCTCTGGAGCCTCCTCGTCTACAACCCGCTCTGCCACTGGGTGTGGGCATCGGACGGATTCCTCTTTAAGAAGGGTGCTATCGACTTCGCGGGCGGCACCGTCATCCATATCTCGGCCGGTGCGGCCGCCTTGGTCGCAGCGCTCTACCTGGGTGCACGGCGCGGCTACCCACGGATCGGACAGACACCCAATAATCTAGTCATGACCCTGATGGGTGCAGGCATCCTCTGGGTCGGCTGGTTCGGCTTCAACGCCGGATCGAGCGTCGCGAGTGGACTCAAGACCGCCCAAGCCCTCACCGTGACACAGGTCTCGGCTGCTGCCGGGGCCCTCTCCTGGATGGTGATAGAGGGGTTGCTGCACAAGAAGGCCACCACCTTGGGCTTCGTCTCCGGCGTCCTTGCAGGCCTCGTGGCAATTACCCCGGCGGCTGGCGATGTACAGCCCTGGGGCGCGCTTATTCTGGGTGCCGTCGCATCGGTACTCTGCTATTTCGCAATCGAAATGAAGAGCAAGCTGGGCTACGACGATACCCTTGATGTCTTTGGTATCCACGGTGTTGCCGCACTGTGGGGTGGGATTGGCCTGGCCCTGGTGCTACGCCCGGGGGCCGGGTGCGGGGACTTCTTTCACCAGCTCTGGGTGCAGACCGAGGGCTGCCTGGTCAGTCTGCTCTACTCGGCAGGCATGACACTCGTGCTATTGGTGTTGGTTCAGAAGACCGTCGGCTTCCGTCTGACCCCGTCCGAAGAGATGGCCGGCATGGATCACAGCCTTCACAGCGAGCACGGATACGGCATGGTCAATCTCAACTCCTAACCCCTCGGACTGAACGGAGAATCACTATGAAACTGGTCACGGCCATCATTCAGGAAGCCAAGCTGGACGAGGTCCGCGAGGCTCTCATTGCCGCTGAGATTACTCGCATTACTGTAAGCCGGGTTGACGGCCACGGCCGACAGGAAGAAGTGGAGGTCTATCGCGGCCAAGTGGTCGTACCCAACCTCATCCCAAAGGTGGAGCTCAAAATCGCCTGCAACGATGACTTTGTGGAAACCACGGTTGAGGCCATTCTCGGCTCCGCGGGTACCGGGAGCGTGGGCGACGGCAAGATCTTCATCACACCGCTCGAAGCGTGTATCCGCATCCGCACCGGGGAACGCGGCACCCAGGCGATCTGAGCGCCGGCAGACGGGCGTCAGACCTTGCAGAGCATGTCGCGGCGGTAGAGCTCGCGCATCATGTCACAATCCAGGGCGTGACCCGCTTTGTAGGAGACGATACGGCCCACGAAGCGGCCACGATCGATCAGGGCAATCGCCGCCAAGAGGTCAAGCGTGGCGCGATGCCAAACCGCCTCGAGCGACTTGCCCTCATGCATGAGCCGGGGCGAGTTGAAGTAGCGTCTTGGTCCTGCCACGAGTACATTGTTTCCCGTATAGCCCGTGTTGCGCGTATCGGCAAACAACTTCCCGATGGTCTTGCAGTAGAACATCATTAGAAAGGTCGTATTCGTACGCGCAATAGAGCCGTGGCGAAAGGTTCCGGACGTGACCGTAAAACGGATACGCTGTTTACGTATGGCTGAATTAAAATCGATGGCGCAGTCCACATCCATCTCAAGCCGCCCATTCTCAGGAGGAAGCAGGGTCAGGAATCGGCCACTCTTGCTGACGATGGTGACGGGCTCCTTTACCGTGACCCGGTTTGCCGGGCGATCAATCGTCGTCATGCCTACGCGTTCCACGGCCTCAACCAGTCCGAGGC
Organism: Lentisphaerota bacterium; assembly: GCA_013203785.1. Taxonomy (GTDB): domain Bacteria; phylum Verrucomicrobiota; class Kiritimatiellia; order UBA8416; family JABMPJ01; genus JABMPJ01. Next base: position 44,845 of record JABMPJ010000110.1, read on the forward strand.
TGGCGTCATCGAACAAAGGGGGATCGCCAGAATCCATCCTGATCATCACGTTGTCCAGGCCGAGTCCGGCACGCACGGCGATGATGTGCTCCACGAGACGCATATAGTTATGCGGCGAGCCGCTGCGTAGTACTATGTTGCGCACCGTGTTCCATACATTCTCGATAGAGACATGAATCGGCAGTTCATGGCGCCGGTCGACACGGTCGAACCACCAGCCCTCCCGGTCGGTAGGCTCGAACGTGAGCGTGCGATGAGCCTTTCCGAAGAAAGTTCCGGGACCGGTCACGGAAAAGGAACCCGCAAGCGTGGTCTGATTCGAGGCAAATCCGGAGGCCTCACCCCACTGCAGTTCTTGGTCTACCGGGAGGGTCTCAAGCTCGGCCACGGATCGGCGCAACACCTCCGCATCTCCGCCTAACAATCGTCCAGTCTGCAAGCCACTCATAGGCGCCCCATCACAGTTCACTCCAAAAAAGTCAGGGCACTGTACCCCATGCACACATGGAGCGGAAGCCAGAAGTCGGACGTCCATGCGGCCTGCTCGGAGATCGGAAGCGCTGGCCTCGGGCGCAGAACTGTGGTTTACTCTTGCGCCATGAAATTGACAGTCAAGAAACTCACGCCGGATGCCCTACTCCCCGTCTATGCTCACCCCGGGGATGCAGGCATGGATCTACATGCGAATGAGGCGCTGACGCTGCAACCAGGCGAATCCGGATTGGTGCGGACCGGCATTGCGATTGCGCTGCCGCCCGGCACGGAGGCGCAGGTACGCCCGCGCAGTGGCCTGGCGCTCAAGCATGGTATCAGCATTCTGAACGCACCAGGCACGATTGATGAAGGGTACCGCGGTGAAGTGGGCGTGATCCTGATCAACCACGGCTCATCGCTCTACGCGGTCGAAAAAGGCATGCGCATCGCCCAGATGGTCATTCAGCCCGTCCTCCGCGTGGATATCGTCGCAGCTGATGAACTCTCCGACACCCAACGCGGGCGAGGCGGGTTTGGTTCAACCGGCAGCCGCTGAGTGGGCGGCCTGCAGAGGCAGGGTGGACTGCTCACACGGCAGAACCATCGTGAACGTGGTGCCCCGTCCCGGAGTCGTATCGACGCTCAACGTGCCCTTGTGGGCTCGAACGATACCGATCACTGAGGCGAGACCTAATCCCCGCCCATCGGTCTTGGTCGAAAAGAACGGATCAAACATACGGCTCAGGGTCTGCTCATCGATACCCGTGCCAGTATCCTTTACATCCAGGCAGACATAGGGCCCAGCCGGCAGGTGATCGTCGACACAGCTCGACTGTAGGAACTCGCAGCCTAGATCACGTACCACCGTGCTGACCGTCACGTGTCCAGTCTCCTCCCCAATCGACTGTGAGGCATTGAGTAACAGGTTCATCACGACCTGCTGAATCTGCACCATGTCCCCTCGCACGACCGGTAGCTTCTCGTCCAAATGACAGTGCAACGAGACCTTGCTGCCCAGGGAGACGCCGATCAAGCGGGCCGTCTTGCTGACTATCTCTGACACATTGAGCGATTCGATCGTGAATTCAGCATCCCCGGCATAAGCCAGCATTTGGCGGCAGAGCGCCGCGGCCCGGTCCGAGGCCGCCAGCATGCTCTCCAAATTGGTAGCGGCCCTGGAGCCTGCTTCGATGCCAGATTTCAGCAACTCGCCGTTGCCCTGAATCACCGTCAGCAGATTGTTAAAATCATGCGCCACGCCACCAGCCAGGAGCCCCAGGCTCTCCATCTTCTGCTGTAGTTCAATCCGTTTTCGGAGCTGTTCACGCCGCTCCACCGACTCCTTACGCTCGCTAATATCGCGCAGGAGCAATACCGCACCAGTACGCCCTCCAATCTCCGCGGCAATGATCTCGAGAGGAAATGTTTCACCGGTACGGCGCTTGCCCCGCGCCTCACCGATATGGAACCCTTCGTTCTCAAGGGCCTCGTAAATTTCACGCGGACGATCGCGGCTGACCCGCCGGTCGAAATAGAGCAACTCGCTTTTGCTACCCACGACCTCTTCAGGGCGGTAGCCGAACATACGCTCAACCGAGGAATTGCACATTTGGATATCCCGGTTGGGAAGCACCACCAATAGCACGTCGGGACTAATAGCGGAGATGATAGACTCCAGCTCACCCCGTGAGACGGAGGCGGTACGCCAGCGAAGAAACGCGAGAACGAGCAGGAAGAGCAGCCAGAAGAAAAGGCCATTAATTAGGATGTCCATCACGTGTATGCGGGCGTAGACATTGAAAAAATTGTACAATCCGCGCGAGAAATTGATCGCAATGTTGAGGACGCCCAGTATCGCCGCGACACCCAGCGCCAAACAGAGGTCGATCAGCGGCCGCCGACCCTTGGGCTTGACGAACATGCCTCGTTCCATGGTCCCCCCCAATCTGCAGGCTTAAAATACGTAGGGAGGTTACGTCCTCAGACATTGAAAAGCAATGAGAAATCGGAGGTCGCGGAGGCGCGGTGAAGAAGGTGCTCTCCTCCAGAATGGCACCAGTCGGAAAGGACCGGACTGTCCCACTATACTCCAGGTGTGAGGGGCCTCTCGCCCTCCCCACCAAAAAGGCACACAGGATTTTTTGGGAGACACGCCTGCCTCAGCCGCCGCGGTGGCTGAGGGGCGCCACAAATGCGAGTGACCGACAGAAAAAGGGTCTTGCAGAGCGCGTGTACGCGCAGTAGAAACATCGGTGACGAGGTCGATTGTAGGAAAGCAATGGGGAAAACGCTATGATGACACAGCATGCGAATAAGATAGGAATCGGCGTGTTAGTGCTCGCCGCCATGGTGGCAGGATGTCACACCACGCCGCCCACGGCGCGCGGTAAGCTCTGCATTGATGTCGTCGGCCAAGACAGCGGCGATGGTGTGGCCACGGTCCATCTTGACGGCGAACAGGAATGTGAGGTCTCCATGCTGGCGGGAAAAGACTTCTTCCTTTTCTGCCCGGCCGGAAAACACCGGTTCAAGATCGAGGCGGAGGGGCATGCAGCCTACGAAGGCGATGTCAATATAAGACCTGGCAAGACTTCATGGATCAGCGTCGAGCTCAAGCGCCCCGCCCCAGAACCCGCGGCAAACACTGCAGCCGATGCTCAGCCTAAAGCAGAGGTAAGCCCACGGGAATTGAATCCATTTTAAAGTTGCAGAAATCAGTGCGTCGGCTATCGTGCCGGACGAGTGGGATCTTGCGTCTTCCCGTGGAGGGACCGAGACGCAGCCATCCTGTGACAACAGTTGACAACATAATAACAGAAAGAGGACATGATTATGTGTGATAGCGTAGCATCACTGGTTACCAAAGAGGCACCGGATTTCACAGCGACGGCGGTCATGGCAGACGATTCGTTTGCAGACGTTACGTTGTCGAGTTTCAAGGGCAAGTTTGTGCTCCTTTTCTTCTACCCCCTCGATTTCACCTTCGTATGCCCCTCCGAAATCATTGCGTTTGACAAGGCCGCCAAGCAGTTTGAGGAACGCAACACGGTCGTGCTGGGCTGCTCGGTCGATTCCCATTTCAGCCACTGGGCCTGGCGGCAGACACCCCTCAACAAGGGCGGCATCGGCAAGATCAGTTTTCCGCTCGTGGCGGACATCAAGAAAGATATCGCTCGCTCCTATGGCGTATTGCTCAATGACTCCGTGGCACTGCGCGGGCTCTTTCTGATCGATACGCACGGCGTGGTGCGGCATGCCCTTGTGAACGATCTACCGCTTGGACGCAGCGTGGCTGAGGCGCTGCGAACGCTCGATGCCCTCCAGTTTGTGGAAGAGCATGGTGACGTCTGCCCCGCAAATTGGCAGAAGGGCGACAAGACCATGACACCGACCGCAGAGGGTGTGGCCACCTACCTCGCCAACGAGGCCTAAGGGGTCCCGCTAAAAACGCGGCGCAGATGGCGTGGCGTTAGCGATTCTATTGGTATGGATAGAGCCATCGACATGCGAGGGGTCACGGTTTCATTCCCCTCTCCGGGGGGTGCCGTCATGGCTCTGTCCGGGCTCGATCTCACGGTCGAGCCTGGACAGGTCTTCGGCTTCCTTGGTCCCAACGGAGCAGGCAAGACCACAGCCATGCATGTGCTGCTGGGCTTTATCGACGCCACCGCCGGTGAGGCCCGTCTGTTCGGGCATGATGTGCGTGAATCCATTGCCCGCCAACGTATTGGCTACCTGCCTGAGCACCCCGACACGTACCGGTTCTTGACCGGTCGAGAGCTACTGGACCTCACGGCACGACTCTTTAAACTGCGTGGCGCAGCCCGTCGTCGGCGTGTCGAGGAGTCGCTGGCCACAGTGGGACTGTACGAAGCCGCAAGCCGCCGCATCGCAACCTACTCACGGGGAATGATGCAGCGCATCTGCCTGGCCCAGGCCCTCATTAACGATCCCGATCTCGTCATACTGGATGAGCCCACCGGCGGGCTCGATCCAATGGGCCGCATGGATATTCGCCGCATCATTGGTGAGCTGCGTGATCGGGGCAAGACCGTCTTCTTCTCCTCGCACGAATTGTCTGAGGTGGAACTGGTCTGCGACACCATTGCGATTCTCTGCCACGGGCGTATTGTCGCCCAGGGACCGGCGGCCAGTCTGGTCGCCCCCGGCGAGCATCTTGAGCAGGTATTCATGAAGGTCATCGCCGAGGCGGAGGTCGCCACATGATCCGCATCCTGACCGTTGCACGCGTGGTCTGGCTCGACGTCATCCGTCGCAAGGACGTCTACGTACTTTTGATTCTGCTGGCCATCTTGTTGTTGGCTCTGGTCAGCATGAATTTGTTCGGCTTCGGCGGGGCCACGGCCTACGTGGCCGATATCGGTTTGCTCATGAGCTGGCTCTTTGCCTGGGTGCTCAGCTTGTCGATCGGCTGTCGTCTGCTGCCTCAGGAAGAGAGCCGCGGAACCATCTTCGCCCTCTTGGCCAAACCCGTTACCCGTCTTGAGCTCATTGTGGGCAAATGGCTCGGAGCCTGTAGCGTGGTAGGACTCGCCACGGTCTGCTTTTATGCCCTTGTCTTCGGGGTCAGCATGCTCCGCGGCTGGTCGTTACCCATTGTTGTAGCCCTACAGGCCGTCGCGCTGCACGCCGGGGTCATTGGGATGATCGTGGCGATCGCCATCATGTTCTCAACACGACTCAACAGTGATGCCTCCGCGACGCTGGCCGGAGCCTTGACGGCCACCTCCTTCCTGGTCGTCCCCCGCATCCCCGAGTTTGTCGCCCAGGCCGGCCAGCTACGCGGCGGCATACTCCTCTTCCTGTACAACCTGCTGCCCCATTTTGAGATCTTTGATCTACGTATGCGAGTCCTACACGGCTATGCGGCCGTACCGGCAGGAACCTTTGCGCTGGTCCTGGGCTACGGCGTGCTCGTCACGACCATCTGCCTTGCCATCGGCTGGGCCGCATACCGCCACAAGCGTTTTACGCGTGGAAGCCTAAGCGGTTACTGAGCACACGCCTCGGTTTTGCGAGGTTATCGGTTCGATATTGATGAGTAAACGACAACTAGGTTACGTCATGACCCTGCTGATCGGAGGGGCATTTGCGCTCTCATGCCACATCATGGCTCGCACCCCCCCGCTTCGCTCCAATGAGGAGCACTCCGCCGGGGCAGCGCTCCTGGGTGAGAGCCGACTGGGAGTAGGCCTCTATTTCTACGAGATGGCCGACCTCTATTTTCATTGTGGAGTCGGTCACGCCACGCATGAGGGTATCGAGGATACCTGGTTCCAGGAGCGCCTGCATGTGCTGCGCCCCAGCCTGCACCAACACGCCGAAGGGCAGTCTTCGCGTGAGATCGTTCCATGGTTGCTTATGGCGGCTAAAATGAATCCGCATGCGCTCGACTTGATCCTTGTGGGTGCGTTCTGGCTCCACCACGAAGCCGGTGAGCTTGCCATGGCACAGCAGCTACTGATCGAGGCACAGATCGCCAATCCGTACCAATACGAGATCCAACTTGAGCGGGGCAGACTCTACCTCCACATGGGCAACGTCGCGGCAGCACGCGATCGCTTCAATGCCGCCCTCGCCTTCTGGCCGAGCGACCGACCTCCTGATGATCCCGCTGCGCGCAACGACAAGGCGCGCCTCTTGCTCTACCGCAGCTTGGTCCACGAGGTCGAGGGCGAGAAAGACCAGGCCATCGCAGCACTGCGCGAAAGCCTGCGACTCTACCCCGAGCGCGTTCATCTAGAGGAGCGTATCGCCACACTGGAGGCTGGCGACGAACCCGCCCTGCTTGGCCCCCACATATGGAATAATCTATTGCAAAGTGAGGGAAAACGCAGCATCCTCTGTGGAGCTGTCGAGAGCGAGGCACATGTGCACAGTGAGGATTGTCATCACTGATCGGCCCGAGCACGAACGAGACAGCGGCCGGAAGATCAATTATGTATCTTGAGTTCTACGGACTTAACGAGTTCCCCTTCAACATCACGCCTGACCCCCGCTTTCTCTATTTTGCCCAGCATCACCGCGAAGCCTACAACCATCTGATGTACGGGATCATGCAGCGCAAGGGGTTCATAGAACTCACGGGCGAGGTTGGTTCGGGAAAGACGACCCTGTGCCGAGCCGTGCTGGCTGACCTTGACCACAGTGTCGAAACCGCCCTTATTTTGAATCCCTCCCTGACCGAAACCCAACTCCTACGCTCCATGCTCAACGACTTCGGGCTCGAGGCGGGTGGTCGCGACAGACTGGCTTACATTGAGCGACTCAACCGTTTTCTGCTCGAACGCAACCACGAGGGCATCAACGTCGCCCTAGTGATCGACGAAGCCCAGAATCTCTCGCCACAGCTGATGGAACAGGTCCGCCTGCTCTCCAATCTCGAGACCGATCAGCACAAACTCATGCAAATCGTTCTGTGCGGCCAGCCCGAGCTGCGCGAGCGTCTCTCACGTCCGGATCTACGCCAGCTGCGTCAGCGCATTACGGTACGCTACCATATCCCCCCCTTGACACTGGATGACACCGTCAACTACATCGAGCACCGTCTTGGCGTCGCGGGCGCTAACGGCGGTGTGATCTTTGAGGACGCTGCCGTCCGCGAAGTGCATCGCTACGCCAAGGGCGGACCGCGGTTGATCAACGCGGTGTGTGACAACGCACTGCTCGCCGGCTATGTTAACCGCGTCCACAGAATTGACGCCAAGTGTATCAAAAAAGCCATTAGGCAGTTAGAAGGCATAGCATGAGCCTTATTCAGGAAGCCTTGCGAAGACAGCAGGAAGAGGAATCAGGCGGGAGCGCTATCCCCGAACAGACGTCGCCTAGCGCACCGCCAAGCCCGCCCAGTCCACCGACCAGTCCACCGCCCAGCGCACCCCCAGCTGCCATTCCCGTTCCCCCGATGCCATCGCCTCCGAGCCCGGCGCAGCCCCCTGCGCCCGCTCCAGTTCCAGCCGCCGCTATTCCACCTGTGCCGCCTCCCGCCATACAGAGAATCCCGCCGTCCGGCATCCCTCCCCTGCCTTCTCCCATCATTGGAAGCGCTGCCGAGGCGAGTGGTCGAGCCAAGAAGAATGACAAGGCCCCACGTCCACCCAAACCGCAGCGGGAGCCAAGGGAAAGAGGGGCGTTGCCGACCCTCTTTGGCATCCTGCTCGTGATCCTCCTTCTGGTTGGCGGGGCCGTCTGGATGGTCATGTTTGCGCTCGACCAGTGGCAACACTCCAAGAGTAGAGAGGCGGACGATGCCCCCCTCGCGGGCGCTCCAGCGCTCGATCCGGCCGCCGCGGCCCAATCACCTGATGCCGAGCGGGCCATCGTCGCAACAGCGAGCGACCCCATGATTGCAAAACCAGTCATGGACCCAACCGCTGCCCGTGCGGCCATGCAGGCCACCCCGCCTGCGCCCCCACCAGCTGTAGCGGCGACTCAGCCCAAGTCCGTCATGCCGGTCGAATGGCCTGACTTAACGCTACAGGGAGTGATCGGTCGGGGCGCCAACGGTTCTGCCATCTTGAACAACAGTGTCCTGGCGGTCAACGAACTGATCAAAGGGGTCCGTGTGGCGGCGGTACGCCAACAGGGCGTCGAACTTGAATTCGGTGGCGAGCGACGCTTCATCAAGGTCGGCACATCTACTCGCTAGCATCCTGCCTCCTAAATGCAGGACACGCGGGAGTTGAGACCTATCGCCCAACCGGGCATTACGTCTCGGCTTTTACCTCTACCTCGATCTCGGCAATTCGAGCCACGGCATCATCGAACTCCGAGGCACGCGTGACAAAGAAGTGGCAGGGCCGCCCCGCCAACGTCTCAACATCACTGCGAAGTCCAGTGTCGTAAGGATTCATTACGACCGCCAGCGCGTGCGATCCAAAAAAATCGAATACCAATGCACCACGTCGCACCACGAAATCGAGCGCAAGTAGTACGCCGACCTCTTTGGGGATATCAAAACTACCCAGCGCCACATAGGGTACCCCGCAGTCTTGCGAGACATAGGCGATCAGCCGGTCCACCCCCTTAAAACCACGCGCCTCCATAGCGTGCAGCACGGACACGGTGGCAGAGGCATCACTTCCTGACATTTCGGTCACATCCTGCACCGCCGAGGCATACTCTTCCTGCGTGATCTCGCCGGCCTGCAGTAGGTTCCATGCAAAGGCCAGCTCCTCCGACATGTTGGGGTTCATGTTTACGGTCCGCGCGACCGTCGATGGAAAAGGCGATACGGCCGTCCCCGCGCCATCATCGGGCGTCGAGGCCATCGCTTCAATTTTGGCCGCCAACGCGACGCCTTCCGCATCGCCAGCGCTCAACTCACGCAGGCGGTCCAGCAGCTCAAGCGCTTCCACGTGCGCCCCTTCGGCCACCAAAACGCGGCCCAAGCGCAAAACGTACTCGTAGGAGCGAGCGTGATCGCCGATCTGACCATAGGCGTGTGAAAGCGTTTCCAGTGACGCCCTATCCTCCGGCATGGCCTCAAGGATCTGCTCAAAAGCGGCGATGGCAGACCAGACCTCATCCTCGAGCTGCTTTCTACCTTTGTCGCTGCTCTCTTCGGTCGCCATCGTTGAGTGCCCCCGTAATCCTTCCATTCCCGTCCTGCCATGGCTATGTAACACCTTCAAGGGGTGAAATTCAAGGTTCAACCTTATTGCTCTATTCGTTGAACAGCCTTGAACGCGGCACGGCTTTTGCTATGTTGTGGTTGTTCCTCACCATGCAGAAGGTCGAATATGGGCAAAAACCCCTACAGCGGGAAGATCACGGATATTCTGATCAGAACCGCCGGTGTCACTCCCGACGCCCTCGCCGCAGCTGAAGAGCGCGCACTCAAAAAAGGCGAGCGACTCGAAAAACACCTCGTCGAACACGGCGTCGTGGGAGCCGAGGCCATGGTCCTGGCCCTCTCCGAGTATCTTGGTCTGGCACCTATGAACGTCAAGCACTTTACTCCGCATCAGCATCTGCTCGAATTGATACCGCGTGAGATGATGAAGAAGCAGATGATTGTTCCCGTTGCCCGCGTAGCCAAACAGCTCTCGGTGGCGGTCTCCGACCCGTTTGACCTGCCGGGACTGGATGAGCTGGCCTCCATCACCGGTCTCAAGGTGGTCCCCATGGTGGCGGTCGAAGGCGATATTGCGGAACTGTTGGGTCGCCTCTTTGCCGAGACCTCACAGGGCCTCGACATGGAAGAACTGATGCGCGACGACAGCGACGTCCAGATTCTTGAGGGCGACAGCGAAGAGCAGAGCCTGGATGAAATGCTGGAGACCGCCGAGGGCGCCCCGGTCATTCGCATGGTCAATATGATGCTGGTTGAAGCCTTGCGTACCGGTGCCAGTGACATACACATCGAGCCCATGGAGAAGCAAGTTCGGCTACGGTACCGCATTGACGGCAAGCTCGTCGAGCGACCGGGACCGCCTAAAAACTTACAGAATGCCGTGATATCACGCGTCAAGATCATGTCCGATCTCGACATCGCTGAGCGGCGCGTTCCCCAGGATGGGCGTTTCAACATCAAGGCCCTCGGCAAGGAAGTTGATTTGCGTATCAGTATTCTCCCCACCGTCCACGGTGAGAAGGTCGTCATGCGTACGCTCGACAAGACCACGCTCTCCCCCAGTCTGTCTGCTCTCGGACTGGACCCCTATTCCGAACGCTGCATGACTCATGCCATCGCCCAGCCGCACGGCATCATCCTTGTGACCGGACCAACCGGTAGTGGCAAGACCACCACGCTCTATTCGTGTCTGCAGGAGCTCAACCAACCCGACGTCAACATTATCACGTGCGAAGATCCTGTGGAATACCAGCTTCAGGGAGTCAACCAGGTCCAGATGCACTCGGAGGTTGGTCTGACCTTCTCGTCGGCTCTGCGTTCTATCTTGCGGCAGGACCCGGACATCGTACTCGTGGGCGAGATCCGCGATGGCGAGACGGCTGAGATCGCCATCAAAGCCGCCCTGACGGGCCACCTGGTTCTGAGCACCCTGCATACCAACAGTGCACCTGGCGCGGTGACGCGACTGATCGACATGGGTATTGAGCCCTTCATGCTGGGCTCCGCGCTTGTACTGGCCCAGGCCCAGCGGCTCTATCGCAAGCTCTGTCCCGCCTGCAAGAAGCCGGAACCCGTCGCGCCAGACGTACTAGAGCAGAACCACATCGACCCCAACTTCTTTGACGGCGTGACGCTCTACCGACCCGGGTCCTGTCCCCGTTGCACCAGCGGTTTCAAGGGGCGCGGTGCCATCATGGAGGTGTTGTTGCTTAATGATGACATCCGTAACGCCATCATTCGAGGAGCCAACACAGCCGAGATTTTCAAGTTGGGGCTGGATGCGGGCATGGTCTCGCTCAAGCAGGCAGGCCTGACGCGGGTCAAGGATGGGCTAACGAGTCTAGCCGCCTCCATAGAAGTCACAGGCGGAGACTAGAGAGGATGCGCGCGTGAGTCCAGTTGTCAAACAGAACAATCGTACCGTTGCCAACGAAGGCCGTGGTACGACCACCCCGAAGAAGCAGCAGCTGCGTGGCCAGCGCGCACCAACCCCCGGGAGCAAACCGCGTAAGAAGCGCGGCCATGTTCCTGGAGCCAAGAAAATTGCCAATGATTCGCTGCCCGGCTTCTCACGCCAGCTCAGCGCCATGCTGACGGCAGGCATGCCTATCGTGGCCGCCCTTGAGGCCCTCCAGGAACAGACCGACAACCCCAATTTCAAGACCGTCATCCAGCAGGTCCGAGGCGCCATCGAGAACGGATCGGCCTTCTCTGAATCCCTGCGCCTATTCCCCACCATTTTTAATGACCTCTACGCCAACATGGTGCGTGGTGGCGAGAGCGGAGGCTCACTTGCCGAAGTCGTGGGTCGATTGGCCGGCTTCCTCGAGGAGAGCGCCAAATTGCGGCGCAAGGTCAAATCAGCCATGATGTACCCGGTCATCGTGCTCTGTATTGCCTTTACCATTGCTATCGGCATGATTGTATTCATCGTGCCCGTTTTTGGTGCGATGTTCGCTGATTTTGGGGCGGATTTACCTGCCCCAACACAGGCCTTGCTGGATGTAAGTGACTTCCTCCGCAGCTATGGAGTCTACGTCGCGGTGGTGGCAATCACAGTCATCGTACTCTTCAAGAGATGGAAGAAGACTGAGAACGGGGCCTATGCATTTGACAATTTCGTCCTGCGCTTTCCCGTGTTTGGCGAGCTCAATAAAAAGGTGGCTGCCGCCCGCTTCTCTCGTACCTTTGGCCAGCTGATTCGAAGCGGTGTCCCTATCCTGAGCGCCCTTGAGATCTGCTCGGGTGCAACGGGCAATAAAGTGGCGGGGCGCATCGTGCTGGAAGCGCGCGAGTCTGTTGAGAAAGGCGAACCCCTCTCCAGCGCTATGCTTACCCAGACCGTCTTTCCCATCATGATGGTGCGCATGCTACAGGCCGGTGAGAAGACCGGCAAGATCGATGAGATGATGGAGAGCATCGCCGACTTCTATGACGACGAAGTTGAAACCATGCTGAGCGGTCTGACCTCGTTGCTTGAACCGCTCCTGATGGTCTTCCTCGGCGTCATCATTGGTGGCATCGTGCTCTGTATGTTCCTCCCCATCTTCAAGATGGGTGAAGTCGTGGGCGGGTAAGCCTTTGGCACTATTCTAGAATTTGAGAAAAACACCTTTACCACGGTGTCACTCGACGCCTATACTTTCCCCAAGTACGAACAGAGGCAAGAACCCGACCGACCAAGTGAGATGTTTTCATGGCCAAGATCCTCCTAGTTGATGATGAACCCAGTATCCTGAGCGTCCTCAGCACGCTTCTTAAAGCCGAGAGTTATGATGTGCAACCCGTTCTGGGGGGAGAAAATGCCACCGAACTGATCGGCACGGGCGACTTCGACCTGATGATTACGGATATCCGCATGAGCCCGGTCAATGGCATGGAACTCCTCAAGCAGGCCCATGATCAGTGTCCTGGCATGTCAGTGATTATGCTTACAGCTTACGGGTCGGTCGAAACCGCCATCGAAGCCCTGAAATTGGGTGCTTTTGACTATGTGACCAAGCCCTTCAAGGTCGATGAGCTGCTTATCACTGTGCAGCGGGCGATCGATTACAATAAGGCCATTTCTGAGAACGCAGACCTTAAGGCGCAGCTCAACACGCGCTACCACCTTAAGAATATTGTGGCTGAAAGCCGGGCCATGCAAAGCGTTTGCGACATGATTCAGCGCGTTGCTCCCACAGATGCCACTGTCCTTATCGGTGGCGAGAGCGGCACCGGCAAGGAGCTTGTCGCCAAGGCAATCCACGCCTACAGTCGGCGCAAAGATAAGAAATTTGTGGCCGTCAACTGCGCGGCCCTGCCCGAGCCCCTGCTCGAATCGGAGATGTTCGGCCACGTCAAAGGCGCATTTACGGGGGCGTCGAGTGACAAGGAAGGGCTTCTGGAGGCGGCCAGCGGCGGCACGATCATGCTTGATGAGATTTCCTCCATGCCACTCAGCATCCAGGGCAAGTTGCTACGCGTACTCCAAGAGAAGGAGGTCCGTCGCGTCGGAAGCAATAGCGACATCCCTATTGATGCCCGCGTCCTGGCCGCCACCAACACCTCGCTTGAGGAGATGATCAAGCAAGGTACCTTTCGCGAAGACCTCTACTATCGATTGAGCGTCATTCCGATCGAGATCCCCCCCTTGCGCGACCGCCCCGAAGACATCATGCCTCTCGTCTACCACGTCATTAAGCGCGAAACCATGGAAGGCCATACGCCGCCAGTACTAGATCCAGAGGTCGCCGCCATTCTGGAATCCTATACGTGGCCCGGTAATGTGCGCGAACTTGAAAACACAGTGACACACGCCCTGACCTTCTCCCAAAATGGGAAAGTCACAAAGGCAGACCTCCCGGCCAAAGTCGCTGCGGCCCCAGTGCGAAGCAGCACCTCCACGGGCATTGCCGACGACGGCGACCGAGGCAAGTCTCTTAAAGCCTTTCTCCGGGCCAAGGAGAAGGAGTATCTCCAGCATGTTCTATCACTCTCCGGCGGTGATAAAGAAGAAGCGGCCAAAACGCTAAAAATTAGTCTCGCGACTCTCTACCGCAAACTCCCCGAGAACGTAGAGTAGATTCTCAATAGAGAGAATTCAAATTCCACAGGCACCCCGCCGGGTCCATCTCTTAATGCCTCATACAGCGGAGCAATATTGGACAACGCTGTCCAATATTGAACTGATAAGATGTCATACAAGAGAACATCTGGTCATATTTGCACAACTGAGAAGAATACACCAGATTTAGAGAGAGTCATAAACAAGACATAAAACTATCATATTGAGAAATAGAGAACCTCAAAGTCAGTCCTGAGAACCGATTTTCACAAAAAACAGAGACGCCCATTACACTTGGCACGGCCACTGCTTTATTAATCCGCCGTAACGACTTAATAACGGGCAAGTTCGCAGCCCACTAACCGAGAGGAGAATGCGATGAACAAGAAGAACCTGGGTTTCACACTCGTAGAGATCATGATCGTGGTCGCGATCATCGGCCTGTTGGCCGCTATTGCAATTCCTTCCTTTGTGAAGGCTCGTAATACGTCACAGCAGAATGCCTGCGTCAACAACCTCCGTCAGATCGACGGCGGCAAAGAGCAGTGGGCGATGGCCGACAGGCAGAGCGATGGCGCCGCAGTCATCACCGCGTCCGTCAATGAGTACATTAAGGGCAACACGACTCCTGAGTGCCCCGGTGCCGGCACCTATATATACGGTAACATTGGTTCCAACCCGGCCTGCGATGGTGTGACGGTTACGTCGCATGTCTTCGCCGGTGGTGGTGCGTGATCGACCGAGTCTGATCATATACTGGGAGAAGCCCCGCTTCGGCGGGGCTTTTCTTTTGTCCGGCGCACTTCAGCCAGATTGCGCTGGGCCATGTCCAGTTCGGGGCGCAAGCGGACGGCCTCAGCGAAACAGCGTTCGGCCCCCACAGCGTCGCCCTGCTGAATACGAGCCACGCCGATATAGTTATAGGCAAGGGCGTAGTGACGGGCATCGCGGTAAAGCAGAGTCCCCTCTGCATTCGTCCCCCACGCCGGAATGTCCCCGGCCTCTAACTCCTTGCAGTAGCTCAAACGTGCGACCACCGTCCTGCTGACGCTCTCGGCATCGGCCAAGCGTCCCTCTGTCAGTAGCGCGCTCGCCAGATTCAGACAGGCCCGGTGATTAGTGGGCCGCACCGCTACCACATTCTCCCACATCGACAAAGGCGATTGATAGACTCGGTTGCGCTGATGTGTTAGCCCCCCTTCCACCGCAACCAGAACCAGAACCACCACCACCGCTGCTCGCGTGCTTCGTTGCGACCGCATGGCGCCACGAAAAAGCCAATAGGAACCCAGTACGAACGCCCCGATCACAGCAGCCAGGGGGAGATACATACGATGCTCGAAGGCTGCATCTGGCACAGAGATCACACTCGAAGTGGGCGCCAGAATCGCGAAGAACCAGAGACCTATGAATGCGTGGGGGCGCCCACGCAGACATAAGAGTAGCGTCCACGCACCCAGAGCCACCAGGAGCGTGCCCGGCCCGATCACCGTTTGCCACGACGTCACAAGAGGCCAGCCGTAGTCAAAACAGAGATGGACCGGCAGCAGGCTTAGTTTGAGATAGTGCGGAATGACCTCCATCTGGGTCAGGAGATACTGTAGCGGTGAGACCGCCAAGGTTACCCCCTGCCCCTCCACCGCCACCGCATCAAACATCTGTCGCGCCAGCAGGGCCGAGCAGACCAGCGTCAGCCACAGCCCCATATGTACCCCCCAGCGCCGCCGCATCACCGCACTCGGAGAGGGCCCCACCACCCACAGATCGTAGAGCAGCACAACCAAGGGCGCCATCAACATGACCTCTTTGGTACCCGTGCCGAGTAGGCAGCACAGCACCGACAGGCCAAACCACACTCGTCCTCGACGTGCTCCATCCGCCTCTACTCCTCGAACGAAGGTATACATTGTGGCAAGAAAAGAGAGCCCCATCAGCGACTCGTAGCGTTGACAGATATAAGTGACACTCTCAGTCTGGAGTGGGTGTACCGACCACAACACTGCCACCGAGCCAGCCAGGAAGGGTGCATGTCGAGCCCACACCGCGCCTGACCGGGGCAAAAGCAGCGTTCGTCGCAGCCAACCGAATAGCAGCAGCGCAGCTCCTATATGGATCAGCAGGTTGACCGCGTGGTAGTCAGCCACACGCAGTTCACCCACGGCATAGTTCAGCTTAAAGCTGAGGTTGACCAGCCATCGGCCCACCAGCACCACCGGCCACACGGTCCGCATGTCGGGATTCTGCACGATGATGAGGCCATCATCGAATAGAAAGGGGTTCCCAAATGCGTCAACATACGCCAGCACCGTTGCCGTCACGATGACCAGCGGCACCCAGAGACGCCATCTTATTCCATCTATATTCATCGCGAGCTCCTAAGGAGGGACGGGAGGTTCATGTAGCATGAATCGCACGCGGCCGGCAAGTGTCCCGTGCGCAATTCAGGCTTGCGGGAGCTACCAGCACGCGGCACAATGCGTTATGAGCAACACAATTGAGAACCATCGTACTACGCTCTCACTTGCCATTCTGATGTCCATCGCACTCTCAGCACTTCCGTTGCAGGGCGAGGGATATCGAGACTGGCTCAAGAAGGATGCCAGCGCGGCCAGCCGCTTCGATACCCCGAAGGCGGACGAACCAGAAACAGAGCCGCCTGTCGCCGCACCCGCCGATCGCCCGTCGGCAGAACCCCCTCGCCCTGTGGAGCCGCCAGAACAGCCGGCACACCCACAGCCACTATCGGACACACACGCAACCGCACCTGCGCAGGCCATGGCTTTGGCCCGCGATGGCAGCTCGCCACTACATCCCTTCGTCAAACGCGCGGTCTTGGGCCTGCACGAAGGCAAGGATGCCTCTGAGAGCAACTACGTCTGCGTCATCAACAGTGGTATTAACGCCCTGATCCTGCGACTGCACCTGATCCGTAATGCCAAGGTCAGTATAGACGTGCAAACGTTCATCTACGACAACGATGAGGTCGGGCGCCTGCTGACCTACGAATTCATTCAGGCAGCCAAGCGAGGCGTGAAGGTCCGAATCATCGCCGACCACCTCGCTTCGGCACGTGACCGTGAGGCTATAGCCTTTCTCGCCACGGTACACCCTAATCTGCGAATCAAGCACTACCGACCCGTCGCGGGTCGCATGGAACCCTCTCAACTCCAGGAGACCATCGACGGAATTATCCCGAACCGCACAAACCAACGCATGCATAACAAGCTCTTTTTGGTGGATGACATGATCGGCATTACGGGGGGGAGAAATATAGAGAATTGCTACTACGATTTCAGCACCCAGACCAACTTCAAGGACCGCGATGTGATGCTGATCGGACCCGTCGCACTCGATATGAAAGTATCCTTTAACGCATTCTGGAACTTCAAACACTCAGTCAGCAGCCGTGACCTCCCTGATGTGCGCTCGCTGATCAAGTCAGGCAAATACAGTCGGCCCGAGACCCTCGCTGACTTTCATATCGACAGTCGTTTCGACACCGTCAACCGCTTGGCCGATAGTCGTGAGTATATCCAAGAGGCCTTTGCCCACCGGCTCGTCAAACCACGCCGCGTCGTACTGCTGGCCGATAAACCCGGCAAGAACCGAAAGTTCTTCTTTTTCTCCGGTGGAGGACGCATTACCGAGCAACTGGCAGAGACCCTCCAACTGGCCGAGGAGAGTCTCGTTATCCAGTCACCTTATCTCGTTCTCGACCGCAAGGCACGTAAGCTCCTGCGTTCACTCAAGAAAAAGCACGACGGACTACGGATTATACTGTCGTCCAACAGTTTTTCTGCAACAGACAGCGTCATCGCCTATTCCGCCAATTACCGTATGCGCTCCTCTTATATCGAGGATGTTGGTGTTGAAGTATACGAATACAAGCCCCACCCAGAAGACCTTCTGCACGTCCTACCCTCCTTTCCCGAGCTGGAGGCGCGCGCACAGGAGGAGGGCAAGGAGAAGCGACCACACCTCTGCATCCATGCCAAATCACTCGTAATCGATGATCGTCACACCTTTATTGGCTCCTACAATCTTGATCCACGTTCAGCCAACCTAAACACCGAATTGGGACTCCTGATTGACGACCCCGTGGTCGCGACCTGGGTCAAGAACGACATTCTCCGCGACTGTCTGCCGCGCAATAGCTGGGTGATTGCCAAGCGTCGTATGCCCCTCAACCTGGACGATGTCAACCGGCTCGTTGAGGGCACGCTGCGGCACACCCCTCTCGATATCTGGCCTATTCGTAATACCACGAGCTTCGATCTCATACCCAATCGACCTGCTGTACCGCCTTTCCACCCCGACTTCTACGACTGTTATCGTGAGACCGGTGACTTTCCGGGTGCCTCCAAGGACCTTAGCGGCAAGGAGATCATCACGCGCATCCTCAAAGTCATCAGCAGCCCCGCCCAGGGACTGTTCTGACAGGGCTCGCCCCTCCCCTTGACTTATGTACACAACGGGGCGATCATTTCGCCCCATGGAGAAGCTACCCCCAACCGACGAGGCTAATCGGCGGCGCAACCGCCTGATCGTAGTTGCCGTGATCTGCTTCCTGGCCCTGCTGCCCTCCCTCTTGGCTTGGCTGGTCAATCTTGACATAGCACTTCAGGTTGTGGCTCCCGCATGGCAGAGCTTGGTCGGCGAAAACCCAGCGGGTTTACTTGGAGCGCTCGCCTCGCTGGCAGGGGACTACAGCACCATTTCCACTCTGGTGCCCGTGCTACTCTTCGCCTTCCCTATGATTCAGGCATTCCGTATTTTACGTCGCCCTTGCGACGACCGCGCCTCGATCCATGCCATGCGGGCCCTGCCCTACCCCGCTCACTTCCCCTTCTTCCTGGTTATGCTTGGCCTCACCGGTACGCTCTACGGTCTCTGGATCGGCCTGAGCGTCAGTGGCGTTTCCGGCGTGGCCAAAGGGGTCCCCTCTGCGGAAGATCTGCCCGTTGTTCTGGAGCGTCTGCTGGACGGCACCGCCACGGCACTGCTTAGCTCGTTGCTCGGCCTAATCGGTGCTTTCTTGGCCGCCAAGCCTTTTCCTTTTCTCTTTGAGCAGGCCGCCTGCCTCGACCCGATTGAGGAGGAACGCTCGCTGGCAGAAACAATCGACCACCTTACACGCGATCTTAAGGCCCTTAGCGCTGCGAGCCGTGAGTTCAGTACCACCCTACATCCCGCGGCCGTCACAGGTGTCCTCGAGGCGATCGCATCCATGGAGACCGCCGTCACCCGCCAGACCGAAGCCACAGAGGGATCGCGCGGCGCTATCGAGGCAGTCGAAGCAGCCGTTAGCAACCAAAGCGAGACGAGCCAACAGACACTGCAGACCATGCAACGCATCGAAGTTGCGGAGCGTGAGAGTGCGGTGTGCCTCCAAAAGATCGACGGCATCGCAACGGTCGTCAGTAACACGGCGCGGTGCATTGACCAGATGGGCGTACTATGCGAAAAATTGATAGACACGGAGCTTGGCATGGCCGACACGCTCAACCGCCTCTTAGGTGAAATGCAAGCTGAACGCCGGGAATCAGCGGTACATCTCACCGCCCTGCGCGGCACCATTGAGAGTGAAGCCACCGACGCGCGCAGTGAGCGTACGCGACTTCGCAAAGCGTTCGCCGCCTACGTGGGAGGCTTGGCCCGTGGCGACGACTGACTATAATGCTGCACACGCCGCCCGCCAGATCGACGCACTGGTCAACCGTTCCCAGACGCGCCTCTACACGCACAGTCCCAACGATGTTTTGGTGCAGATTGCCCTGCCCCTTATCCTCATCCTCGCCATTACCACTCGCCTGACCATGGTGGCGTCCAACATGAACGCTCAAAAGGACATGGTACCGGCCGTGATGGAACTATGGAAACAGGAGCTCATCATGCGCATCGACCGCGCGCTGGATGCATGGGAGGCCGAGGCGAACCTGGCCATGTTTCCCGACTTCACTCGAATCCAGTGGGCCGACGCCTGGCCCAGCGACGAGCGCTACCAGCAGCTCTGCCGCAAGGCCCAGGAGCTGAACGATCCTCATGCCCTACAGGAATATATCCTCGCAACGGCCTTGGCCAGCCAGGAAGTGGAGAGTGCGGCCGCCTTGAACGCCATGGCCCCCGGCCAGGATCTCGCCTTACACCCCGGCAGCCCGGAGGCGGCCTATGCCGAGGCATATATTGCCCAGCGTCGCGCCCAGTGGCAGGAGAGCATTGAGCGACTTCAATGGGAAACCGTCGGTCATGTGGCCATCCATCTCCCCGTGGGTCCCGACGCGGGCGCCGCCGATGCCAAGGCCCAGCTGCAGCGCATAGCGGTCGGATTGCAGCAACAGGGTTACCCCCTGATGGCGGCGGTGCGGGGCGAATACGGTACCGAGGAAGAAACACCATGAGAACGGTTTGGCTGCTCCTTCTGCTTATGGCACCACTCGTCCGAGCCGACGAGAGCGCCCTCTCCGCACGTGATCGCGCCAAGCGGCAGCTCGCCGTGCGCGCCGCCGCCCAGAAAATTGTCGATACCCTCCAGAGTGGCGTCGACGTCAGCGAAAGCGAAGCGCGCCGCCTTAGCGCGGTCCTCGGAGCAACGATGCGGGCCGACGTCCATGCACATGCCGCGCCGGAAGCCAGCCTCACCCTCTGCCGCACCCTCCTGGATGACGAGCGCCGTCAGGCCATCAACCAATGGGTCGACGACGCCATCAGCCGCGCGCGCGAGCAGACCGCTCTACCGCTCGAGAGGGACGACATTCTGCGACACGTGGGCAGCGACTGGGCAGAGCGGGTGGCCGAAGATGCCAAGCGTTTTGCCGACAAGCACCTCACCACGCTCTTCGGCCTGGCCCGCCAGCAGAGCGTGGCCCTGCAGCGCGACGAGCTAAAGGATCGCATCACAATGCCATCCGAAGCCGACCTCAACGCCCGGCTCACCGTCTTGGACGAGAGTTTGGGCCATCACCCCCCTACCCCTAGTGATCTGGATGGCCTCACGGCGTGGCTGGCTTCCTTAGCAAGCCCGGCCTCGCAGCCACTCTTTGAGGAGGTGGCGCACAGCACGCGTGAAGCGGCCGACCAGATAACCCAGCGCGTTAAGTTGCAGTACCAGCAACAGCTGACCGCCCTTGGCAAAGCGGCCACAGCACTCCCGCCAACGGCGATTGAGGCCGACAGTATTCGCGCGGCCCTGATGCAAGCGACCCACACGGCGATCCAAGCCTTCCGGGTTGAGGAACGGCGCAACCGTCCCGCGTCACGCACCACGATCTATGGGCCCCTGACTCTCATCGCGCGTGAAGCCACCCGCCAGGCCGGTGCCCTCCAGGAAGAACGACTGGTCGCCGCCATTCAGGAGCAGGGCGACCTGCCGATTGAGGCCGATGCCATTGAGAGCGTCCTGCGCTCTGACCTGAAAGCCCACCGCGATCCCAAGCAGAGTCGCAGCCTCCTCATCACCCGCTACGCCACCGAGCTACGCCCTCTCCTGACCACCCGCCTGGCCACCTTAGCCGCCCGCCCGGACGACTCGGCCTTCCGAAGCCGACTGGACGCCCTGATCACCGGGAACAAGCGCATCTCCCTCGCCGTCGACCAACAGGTGGCTAAGACCCTCACGCCTCTACTCGCATCGGCCCGTCGTAAGGTCGCCCAAAGCCAGCTAGCGCTCCTGTTCAGACAGGACCCCACAACCATTGAGGCTCTCACCCCCGACGCCGTCCAAGCGGTTTGGACCACCAGCCGCTGCGAGGTAGTCCAACACTATAGTGAGGCATGGGAGTCGCTTGTGGCGGCGGGTCTACTCCCTGACCCCCAGGCGTCGGACATTCTGATCGAGGAGGCCCGCAGCGAAACCATCGCCACGGCCAACCGCCTCATTCCGGTGGCCTGTCGCTCCATGCGCGAGCAGGCCAACCACCTGGCGACGCTTGAACAGGAGTGGACCGCCTCACTCCGCAAGGATGTCGCGTCGGGGCGCTCCCTCGAGAAGATTACGACCGACTGGACCCATGAACTGGATCGCCGCTGGCGCACCCATGCCGAGATGCAAAAGCTGCCCTACCCCGATCTCTTTGCCCTAACCCTAGAGCTACTCGACAAGACGGTTCGCAAGCTTTTCGAGACACGCCAAGCCGAAATGACCGAGGAAACCGCTGCAGTCGAGACGCCTGCCGAGGCGGCACCCGAAGAGGAGGAGCTCATTGAAGAGCCCCCGCCTCCGCCTGAGGAGACGCCCGAGGAGTCGACCAACATGGCCATTGAGGAACTCCTTGAAACGCTCGACTTCGTGCTCTACTTCCGCGATGACCGCAACGGCCGCAGCGAAGCACTCCTGCTCAACGGCGAGGGCAGCCCGACCCGCCTGCTGTTCGATCCTGGCGATGTCCAGGCTGCCGTCGAAGCCGTTTACGCAGCCGTTATACCGGCCATCGAGCGCGCCACGCGGGGCAAAGCCAAGGCCGCGCCGGAACGCAAAGGCCTCCTGGCGTTCTTCCAGAAGCCCCGCTCGATCGAGATGAAGGTGGCCGTCCTGGTAGGCAGTGAGGATGTGCGTCACATGATGAGCATTCTGCTACGCAACCGGGTCGAACTTTTCGTGGCCGACTGGAATGCGAACCCCTCCAACACCCCCCTCGAACTGGAGTGGGAGGACAATCTGGAAGTGGCACCCGGAAGCGGCGGGTGAGAGGAGGAAGCATGCCGTTACCTGTCCCCACAACTGTGGATGCGATTGATTGGGCGCAGTGGTCTCCGACCGAGGATGCCACGCTACTTTTCGTGATCAACGACAGCTCCATTCTGCTGATTCACAAACTGCGCGGGCTGGGTAAGGGTAAGATCAACGGACCGGGCGGCCGCACCGAGCCGGGCGAGACGGCCCACCACTGTGCGGTTCGCGAAACGCAGGAGGAGATCGGCGTCACCCCGACGGGGATCACCTTCGCAGGCACCCTCCATTTCCAGTTTCTTGATGGTTATGGTCTGCGTGGCGCCGTCTTTCGCGCGACGGGGTACGAAGGCGAGCTAAGCGAGTCAGACGAGGCCATCCCGGAGTGGTTTGCCCTGGATGCGATTCCGTACGAACGGATGTGGGCCGATGATCCGCTCTGGTTTCCTCACCTCCTCAACCATCGTCCATTCGAAGGCTACTTCATTTTCGATGACGACGTCATGCTCGACCACCACGTCACGGTCTGAAGCAGGCACGACGGATTCTTCTCTGTTGATAAGGGCTTCGTGGGCAATGACTACTGATGAAATATCCCCGTCCATCAGATGAG